>NZ_JBHWJJ010000009.1:0-110802 GCF_042732005.1 Streptomyces sp. NPDC059851
TTTTTCCCCATTTTTTCTTATGAATTTGCCGGGGCCGCCGACCGCCCCCCCCCCCCGAGGACGGGGGCGGGCCGGCCGGCGGCCGACGTGCTTCACTGCTTGGCCGAGGCCTTCTTGGCAGCCGGGGCCGCCTTGCCGGCGGACTTGCCGCCCTTCGCCGCCGCCGCGGACCCGGCGGCTCCGGACGCGACTTCGTCGTCGGCCACGGCTTCCGCCACGGCCTCCGCCTCGGCCGCGGCCCGCTCCGCCCCGGCCGGAGCCGCCTGCGCCCGGGCCGACTCCAGCTTCGCCACGCCGAACTTCAGCGCGGACGCGTAGGTGTTGTCCGGGTCGAGCCGGCGCAGCTCCTCCGCCAACAGCTCGGCCGTGTCGCGACGCTTGAGCGCCACGCTCCGGTCGGGCTGGCCAGGCATCCGCAGCGTCGCCAGCGAACCGTCCGCACGGTCCAGGACGATCTCGCCGTCCTTGGTCTCCAAGTGGACCGAGGTCAGGCCGGGGCCCGCCGACAGCGTGCGCCGGACGGGAACCTGCAGGCGGTCAGCCAGCCACATGGCCAGCAGCTCGCAGCTCGGGTTCTCGTCCTCGCCCTCGACGACCGCCGAGGTCACCTGGAAGGCCTGCTGGTCCAGGGCCGCCGCCAGCATGGAGCGCCACGGCGTGATCCGGGTCCAGGACAGGTCCGTGTCGCCCGGGGCGTACGCGCCCGCCCGCGCCGACAGGACCCCGATGGGGTCCTCGCAGGCGTACGTGTCCGCGATCCGGCGCTGCCCGAGCGCACCCAGCGGGTTGCCCGCCAGGTCCGACGGGGCACCCTCCGGCCACCAGACGACCACCGGGGCGTCCGGGAGGAGCAGCGGGAGAACCACCGAGTCGGCGTGGTTGACCAGCTCACCGTGAAGGCGGAGTACAACCGTTTCACCCGAGCCGGCGTCCGCCCCGACGCGGACTTCCGCGTCGAGACGGGCGTCGCGGCGGCTGCGTGGCGAGCGGCTGACCCGCTTGATGACGACGATGATCCGCGAGGGGTGCTCGTGGGACGCGTCGTTCGCCGACTTGAGCGCGTCGTACGCGTTCTCCTCGTCGGTCACGATCACCAGCGTGAGGACCATGCCGACGGCCGGCGTGCCGATGTCCCGGCGAGCCTGCACCAGCGCGGCGTTGATCTTGCTGGAGGTGGTCTCCGTGAGGTCGATCTTCATGGCCGGCGCCAGCTCCGTCCGTCTCGTGCGAGCATCTCGTCCGCCTCGACCGGCCCCCAGGTACCCGCCGCGTACCGCGCGGGCTTGCCGTGCTTGTCCCAGTACTCCTCGATCGGGTCGAGGATGTGCCAGGAGAGCTCGACCTCCTGGTGGCGCGGGAAGAGGTTCGCGTCACCCAGCAGGACGTCGAGGATCAGCCGCTCGTACGCCTCGGGGCTCGACTCCGTGAAGGACTCGCCGTACGCGAAGTCCATCGTGACGTCCCGGACCTCCATGGAGGTGCCCGGGACCTTGGAGCCGAAGCGGACCGTCACGCCCTCGTCCGGCTGGACCCGGATGACCAGGGCGTTCTGCCCCAGCTCCTCGGTCGCGCCCGACTCGAACGGCAGGTACGGGGCCCGCTTGAAGACCACCGCGATCTCGGTGACCCGGCGGCCCAGGCGCTTGCCGGTCCGCAGGTAGAACGGGACGCCCGCCCAGCGGCGGTTGTTGATCTCCAGGCGGATGGCCGCGTAGGTGTCGGTCTTCGAGTTCGGGTCGATGCCGTCCTCTTCGAGGTAGCCGACGACCTTCTCGCCACCCTGCCACGCCGAGGTGTACTGGCCGCGCACCGTGTGCTTGCCCAGGTCCTCGGGGATCTGCACGGCGCTGAGCACCTTCAGCTTCTCCGCCACCAGCGCCTTGGGGTGGAAGGAGCCGGGCTCCTCCATCGCGGTCAGCGCGAGCAGCTGGAGCAGGTGGTTCTGGATGACGTCGCGGGCAGCGCCGATGCCGTCGTAGTAGCCGGCCCGGCCGCCGATGCCGATGTCCTCGGCCATGGTGATCTGCACGTGGTCGACGTACGACCGGTTCCAGATCGGCTCGAACATCGTGTTCGCGAAGCGGAGCGCCAGGATGTTCTGGACGGTCTCCTTGCCCAGGTAGTGGTCGATGCGGAAGACCTCGTCCCGGGGGAACACCTCGTGGACGACCTTGTTGAGCTCCTCGGCGCTCTTGAGGTCGTGGCCGAAGGGCTTCTCGATGACGGCGCGCCGCCAGGAGCCCTCCTTCTGGGCCAGCCCGTGGTCCTTGAGCTGCTGGACCACCTTCGGGAAGAACTTCGGCGGCACGGACAGGTAGAAGGCGAAGTTGCCGCCCGTCCCCTGCTGCTTGTCGAGCTCTTCGATCGTCGCCTTCAGCGTCTCGAAGGCCTGGTCGTCGTCGAAATCGCCCTGCACGAAGCGGCAGCCCTGCACCAGCTGCTGCCAGACCTCCTCCCGGAAGGGCGTGCGCGAGTGCTGCTTGACAGCCTCGTACACCTCCTGGGCGAAGTCCTCGTGCTCCCATTCCCGGCGGGCGAAGCCGATCAGCGAGAAGCCCGGCGGGAGGAGGCCGCGATTGGCCAGGTCGTAGACGGCGGGCATCAGCTTCTTGCGCGACAGGTCACCCGTAACGCCGAAAATGACCAGACCGGACGGCCCCGCGATGCGCGGGAGCCGCCGGTCCTGTGCGTCACGAAGCGGGTTCGCTCCGTTTACAGACAAGGTGCTCAGGCCTCCGTGGGAGCGAGGCGCTCCAGCTCCGCCTCGGTGGACTTCAGCAGGTCGTTCCAGGCCGCCTCGAACTTCTCGACGCCCTCGTCCTCAAGCAACTGGACCACATCGTCGTACGAGACGCCCAGCTTCGCGACCGCGTCGAGCTCGGCGCGCGACTGCTCGTAGGTGCCGCGCACCGTGTCGCCCGTGATCTGACCGTGGTCGGCGGTGGCCTCCAGGGTGGCCTCCGGCATGGTGTTCACCGTGTTCGGGGCGACCAGGTCGTCCACGTACAGGGTGTCCTTGTACGCCGGGTCCTTCACGCCGGTCGAGGCCCACAGCGCGCGCTGCTTGTTGGCGCCCAGGCGCTCCAGGGCGGCCCAGCGGTCGGAGGAGAAGACCTCCTCGTAGGCTTCGTAGGCCAGACGGGCGTTGGCGAGGGCCGCCTTGCCCTTCAGGGCCTTCGCCTCGTCCGTGCCCAGCGCGTCCAGGCGCTTGTCGATCTCGGTGTCCACGCGGGAGACGAAGAAAGAGGCGACCGAGTGGATCTCCGAGAGGTCCAGGCCGGCGGCCTTCGCCTTCTCCAGACCCGTCAGGTACGCGTCCATGACCTCGCGGTAGCGCTCCAGCGAGAAGATCAGCGTGACGTTGACGCTGATGCCCTTGCCGATGACCTCGGCGATCGCCGGCAGGCCGGCCTTGGTCGCAGGGATCTTGATCAGCGTGTTCGGGCGGTCCACCAGCCAGGCGAGCTGCTTGGCCTCGGCGATCGTCGCCGCGGTGTTGTGCGCCAGGCGCGGGTCGACCTCGATCGAAACGCGGCCGTCCTGGCCGTCGGTCCGGTCGAAGACCGGGCGCAGGATGTCGGCGGCGTCGCGGACGTCCGCCGTCGTGATCATGCGGATGGCCTCGTCCACGGTGACCTTGCGGGCCGCCAGGTCCGCGAGCTGCTGCTCGTAGCCGTCGCCGCTGCTGATCGCCTTCTGGAAGATCGACGGGTTGGTGGTGACGCCGACGACGTGCGACTCGTCGACGAGCTCCGCCAGGTTGCCCGACGTGATGCGCTTGCGGGACAGGTCGTCCAGCCAGATCGCCACGCCCTCGTCGGAGAGGCGCTTGAGTGCGTCTGTCATGGGAATTGCATCTCCTACTGGTTCTCGTACCGGCGTCAGCGCGCGGCTTCGATCGATTCCTTGGCGGCCGCGGCAACGGCCTCGGCGGTGAAGCCGAACTCGCGGAACAGCACCTTGGCGTCCGCGGAGGCACCGAAGTGCTCCAGGGAGACGATGCGGCCCGCGTCGCCGACGTAGCGCTGCCAGGTCAGGCCGATGCCGGCCTCGACCGCGACGCGCGCCTTCACCGACGGCGGCAGGACGCTGTCCTTGTACGCCTGGTCCTGCTCCTCGAACCACTCGACGGACGGCATCGAGACGACCCGGGCGGGGATGCCCTCGGCCTGCAGTGCCTCGCGGGCGGCGACGGCGAGCTGGACCTCGGAGCCGGTGCCGATGAGCACGACCCGGGCGTCGGCGGTCTCGCCCGAGGGGCCCGTGGCCTCGAACAGGACGTAGCCGCCCTTGGCCGCGTCCTCGTTGCGCTCGTACGTCGGAACGCCCTGGCGGGTCAGTGCAAGGCCGTGCGGGGTGCCCTTGCCGAAGACCTTGGTGTGGCGCTTGAGGATCTCGCGCCAGGCGACGGCCGTTTCGTTGGCGTCGGCCGGGCGGACGACGTTCAGGCCCGGGATGGCGCGCAGCGAGGCGATGTGCTCGACCGGCTGGTGGGTCGGGCCGTCCTCGCCGAGGCCGATGGAGTCGTGCGTCCACACGTACGTCACCGGCAGGTGCATCAGGGCCGACAGGCGCACGGCGTTGCGCATGTAGTCGGAGAACACCAGGAAGGTGCCGCCGTAGATGCGGGAGTGGCCGTGCAGCGCGATGCCGTTCATGGCGGCGGCCATGGCGTGCTCGCGGATGCCGAAGTGGATGGTGCGGCCGTACGGGTCGGCCTCCGGCAGCGGGTTGCCCTCCGGCAGGAACGAGGAGTTCTTGTCGATGGTGGTGTTGTTCGAGCCGGCCAGGTCGGCCGAGCCGCCCCACAGCTCCGGGATGACCGCGCCGAGGGCCTGGAGCACCTTGCCGGAGGCGGCACGGGTGGCGACACCGGTGCCGGGCTCGAAGACGGGGAGCTTGTCCTCCCAGCCCTCGGGCAGCTCGTTGGCCTGGATGCGGTCGAACTCGGCCGCCCGCCCCGGGTTGGCGGTGCGCCAGGCGGAGAGGTCCTTCTCCCAGGCGGCCTTGGCCTCGCGGCCGCGGTCCAGCGCCTTGCGGGTGTGGCCGATGACGGCGTCCGAGACCTCGAAGGCCTGCTCCGGGTCGAAGCCGAGGACGCGCTTGGTGGCGGCCACCTCGTCGTCACCGAGGGCCGAGCCGTGGGAGGCCTCGGTGCCCTGGGCGTGCGGGGCGGGCCAGGCGATGATCGAGCGCATCGCGATGAAGGAGGGGCGCTCGGTCTCGGCCTTGGCGGCGGCCAGGGCCTCGTACAGGGCCTTGGGGTCGATGTCGCCGTTGGCCTGCTGCTCGATGCGCTGGACGTGCCAGCCGTACGCCTCGTAGCGCTTGACGGTGTCCTCGGAGACGGCGGTCTCCGTGTCGCCCTCGATGGAGATGTGGTTGTCGTCCCACAGCAGCACCAGGTTGCCGAGCTTCTGGTGGCCCGCGAGGGAGGAGGCCTCGGCGGAGATGCCCTCCTGGAGGCAGCCGTCGCCGGCGATGCAGTAGACCATGTGGTCGAACGGGGAGGTGCCGGGGGCGGCATCCGGGTCGAACAGGCCGCGCTCGTAGCGGGCGGCCATGGCCATGCCCACCGCGTTGGCGACACCCTGGCCGAGCGGGCCGGTGGTGGTCTCGACGCCCTTGGTGTGGCCGTACTCCGGGTGGCCGGGGGTCTTCGAGCCCCAGGTGCGGAAGGCCTTCAGGTCGTCCAGCTCCAGGCCGAAGCCGGCCAGGTACAGCTGGGTGTAGAGGGTCAGGGAGGAGTGACCGGCGGAAAGCACGAAGCGGTCACGCCCGACCCAGTCCGGGTCCGCCGGGTCGTGCCGCATCACCTTCTGGAAGAGGGTGTACGCGGCCGGGGCCAGGCTCATGGCCGTGCCGGGGTGGCCGTTCCCGACTTTCTGGACCGCATCGGCTGCCAGGATGCGGGCGGTGTCGACGGCCCGCTGGTCCAGATCGGTCCATTCGAGCTCTGTGGTCGTCGGCTTGGTGGTCACCGTGGGTCAGGGCTCCTCTCCAGATGTCGGTTCCCGGTGACGTACCGTGCACCGGCGATTCCGAGCCTACCCCCGCCGCGGCATGCAGCTATTCGAGTGCCCGCAGTCCGTCACAACGTCACCGAGTCCGATCGGACCAACACGAGGCGACCCCCGCGCAGGGCGAGCTGAGCGCAACGTCTAAAGTGGCGTGGTACGCGCAAGTCTTTACCGGTCCAACATGTCCGGAACTTGCTGGATTCTCTGTCAGGGGTGTGCGTGACGGCCGTCGAATCCCGTCCTTCGGGGGTGCTCGGGACGAGCCCCGGCCACCGGCCGTTCGGGGCCCGTGCGAAGGCTTTTGTGGCTTTGACCAAGCCGCGAATCATCGAACTTCTGCTGATCACCACAGTGCCGGTGATGTTCCTCGCCGAGCAGGGCGTGCCGTCACTGTGGCTGGTCCTCGCGACCTGCTTCGGCGGCTACATGTCCGCGGGCGGCGCGAACGCGCTGAACATGTACATCGACCGCGACATCGACGCGCTCATGGACCGCACGGCACAGCGGCCCCTGGTCACCGGCATGGTCAGCCCGCGCGAGTGCCTGGTCTTCGGCATCACCCTCGGAGTGGTGTCGACGCTGTGGTTCGGGCTGCTCGTCAACTGGCTGTCCGCCGCGCTCGCCCTCGGTGCACTCCTCTTCTACGTCGTCGTCTACACGATGCTGCTGAAGCGGCGCACCACCCAGAACATCGTCTGGGGCGGCATCGCGGGCTGCATGCCGGTGCTCATCGGCTGGTCCGCGGTGCGCAACGAGGTCTCCTGGGCCGCCGTCATCCTCTTCCTCGTCATCTTCTTCTGGACGCCCCCGCACTACTGGCCCCTGTCGATGAAGGTGAAGGACGACTACGCACGCGTGGGCGTGCCCATGCTGCCGGTCGTCGCCGGCAACAAGGCCGTCGCGCGGCAGATCGTCCTCTACAGCTGGGTGATGGTCGGCGTTTCGCTGCTGCTGACCCCGCTGGGCTACACCGGCTGGTTCTACACCGCGGTCGCGCTGGCGGCGGGCGGCTGGTGGCTGTGGGAGGCGCACGCGCTGCACGCGCGGGCGAAGGCGGGCGTGACCGGCGCGAAGCTCAAGGAGATGCGCCTGTTCCACTGGTCGATCACCTACGTGTCGCTGCTCTTCGTGGCCGTGGCCGTGGATCCCTTCCTCCGCTGATTACTCGCCGGTAGCATGATGTGCATGGCTGACACCACCGCAGACACCAAGAAGCAGGACCGGGCCGCAGCGAAGCTGGCCAAGCAGATCGGCGCCTTCGCGCGGGAGCACGGCGGCGCCGAGGGCCAGCTCGCGCACATCGGCCAGGCCGGCACCCGGATCGTGCTCGTGGGCACGGACGGCGGCTGGGGCGACCTGGTCGCACCGAGCTACGCGGTGGCCGAGAAGGCCGCCGAGAAGGCCGGGCTGACCCTGCACGAGGAGTTCGACGGCGACTTCGCCGCCCGCGTGAAGACCGGCCCGTACGAGTGGAGCCGGATGGCCGGCATCCAGCTCGGCGGGACGTCCCACCCGGCGGCTTGAGCCCGTACGGCGGCCCGGCTCCGTACGCGGCCTGAGCCTTCCGCCGGCCGCTCGGTCAACAGCGCGAGCAACACCTCACACCCCGCTCACCCTTTGAGGACGTGTGGAAGCCCCCACGTCCGCATCGGGATGCCCGGATGATCGAAATGCCGCCCCTGGTGGACCAGTACGGCCACGGACTGCTCCGCACATAGCTGGGCCTGGGCACCTTCGAGGCCCAGCCGTTCGCCCCGGCACGGCCGGCCGCCCCCGGGACCACCTCCTTCGACACCCAGACCGGCTTCGCCGTGCGCCGCTGGTGCCCCCGCCGCTACTCGGCCCGGAACCGCACTGCGCCCCCGCCCGCTACTTGGCCCGCCGGCGCGAGCTCGGCGCGGCCGAGTCCGGACGCAGACTGCTCCGCGGCTCCGGCGTCACCGCCTACCTGGTCGACACCGGCGAGTCCGCCGAACTCACCGGGCCCGGGGAACTCGCCCTCGCCGGGGACGCCGGGGCCTTCGAACTCGTCCGGCCGGAGCCGCTGGCCGAGCAGGTCGCCGACACATCCGGGACCGTCCCCGCCTTCCTTGCCGACCTCGCCGGGGCCGTCCACCACGCCGCCGCCGGGCCCGTGGCCTTCACCCGCGGGCCCGACGCCAGGTATCCGGCCGCCCTGGCCCGGCGCCCCGAGCCGCCCGGGCCGGGGGAGGTGCGCGGGGCCGCCGGGCGCTGGTTGACCCGCCGCGCCGCGGGCGGGGCCGTACGGGACCCCGTACTCCTGCGACACCTGCTGTGGAGCGCGGTGGCGACCGGGCTGCCGCTCCCCCTGCACACGGGCGGGGCGGAGCCGGGGCGGCGGCCGGAGCAGGCCGATCCGGCGCTGCTGGCGGACTTCCTGCGGGCCACCGAGGGGCTCGGGAGCCGGCTGGTGCTGCTCGGCGGCTACCCGTACCACCGGCGCCCGGCGCAGCTGGCGGCCGCGTTCCCGCACGTCCACGCCGACCTCGGGGCGGCCGTCGCGCAGCGGCGCGCGGGCCCCGCGGTCCTCGCCGAGCTGCTGGAGCTCGCCCCGTCTCGGCAAACTGCCCTTCTCCAGCGGCGGGCGCCGGCTCCCCGAGCTGCACGCGGTCGGGGCCCTGGTGTTCCGGGAGGCACTGGGCCGGGTGCTCGGTGGTGGGGTGGGGGAGGGGGCCTGGTCCTGGCGGGACGCCGAGCGGGTGGCCGCGATGGTCGCGGCGGGCAACGCCCGGCGGGTCCACCGGCTCGACGAGCGCTGTTGAAGCGGCGGGCGCGGCGGGCGCGGCCGGACCGGTGATCGCGCCTGACGGGGAGGGCGCGGAAGGTGCAGCGGTCGCCGGCACGGCGGAGCCGGGCCGTCGCGGTGGACGGCCCGGCTCGGGCGCGGGACCAGCGGGCGGAGCGGACCCGGGTGGATCAGAGCGCGGTGAGCTGCGGGTCGCTCTGCGCCGGGATCTCCGCCTGCTCGACCGGGCGCTCCCGCAGGCTCAGCGCAACCCGGAGCACCGCGATCCACACCAGGCAGGACCCCAGCATGTGGGCGCCGACCAGGACCTCGGGCAGGTCCGTGAAGAACTGCACGTATCCGATGGCGCCCTGCGCGAGGAGGACGACGAGCAGGTCCCGGGCGCGGGCCCGGGTGTCGTCGGGGGCGTCCACCACCCGCAGCACCAGCCACATGGCGACGGCGAGCGCGCACACCACCCAGGCGGCGATGGCGTGCACGTGGGCCGTGGCCTCCCAGTCGAAGGGCATGCGCGGCACATCGCTGCTGTCGCCGGCGTGCGGCCCCGAGCCGGTCACCGCGGTGCCCGCGGCGATCAGTACGGCGCTGGTGGCGAGCAGGCCCCACGACAGCTTGCGCACCGGCCCCGGCACCCGCGGCTTGGGAGCGCCGTCGCCCTCGCGGGCGCGCTGCCAGGTGAGCGTCGTGACGGTGATCAGCGCGGTGGCGAGCAGGAAGTGCCCGGCCACGCTCCACGGGTTGAGCTTGGTGTGGACGGTGATCCCGCCGAGCACGGCGTTGGCACCCACGATCCAGA
Organism: Streptomyces sp. NPDC059851; assembly: GCF_042732005.1. Lineage (NCBI taxonomy): Bacteria > Bacillati > Actinomycetota > Actinomycetes > Kitasatosporales > Streptomycetaceae > Streptomyces > Streptomyces sp. NPDC059851. Next base: position 9,584 of record NZ_JBHWJJ010000009.1, read on the forward strand.
ACTGCGCCCAGCCGAGCTTGGTCAGTGACCGGCGCCACGGCTTGGCGCACCGGGCGGCGAGGATGCACCAGCCGACGGCCGCGCTGACCACGTAGGTCAACATGCGGTTGCCGAACTCGATGGCGCCGTGGATGCCCTGGGCCTGCGTGGTGATCAGGCTGTCGTCGGTGCACTTGGGCCAGGTGTCGCAGCCCAGACCGGATCCGGTCAGCCGCACGGCGCCGCCGGTGACGACGATGACGACGGTCATGGTGAGCGCGGCGAGCGCGGCACGCTGGACGATCCGGGGTGAGGGTGTCCAGCGGGCGGCGAGGTAGGCGAGGGGGTTAAACACGCCCCCCATCGTAGGCGGCCCCTTGTGCAAACTTTCACGAGGGGGTGGCCCCGGGCACGCCCCCACGCGTCTCGGGGCCCGCGAGCAGCCGGAACCGGGCCCCGGCGGGATCGGCTTCCTCGTGCCACCAGACGAGGACGCGCCAATGGGCGCCGTCGCCGGGGTAGTGCGGGGACGTCCGGAAGGTGCGTATGAGTTCGGCCCCTACGTCCTCGGCCGTTCTGTTCCTCACCTCCGAGCTGCCGCGCCAAGCGTCCCCCCGGCCCTCCCACAGCCCGTCGGGTCCGCGCACGTCGAAGCGCCACGCGGCCACCCAGGGCGTGACCTCCAGCATCGTCCGCACCTGCTCGGCGTCCAGCCGGAGCCGGTCCGCGATCGAGGGCTCGTCGGCCCCGCCGATCCGGGCCGCCACCACGGCCTGCGGCAGGAGCCGCTCGGGCAGCAGCCCCCGGGCGCGGAGGTTCGCCAGCGAGTCGAAGGACAGCAGGCGCAGCCGCAGTTGGAGCTGCCGGCCGATGTGGTCCAGGGCCTCCTCCGCCTCCCGGGCCTCCTCCGGGCCGGGGCCGGAGAGCAGCAACCGGCGGAAGCCCTCCTCGGCGTCCACCGCCCAGGCCACCGCCTCCTCGGCGAGACCCAGTTCCGCCAGGCGGTCCCCTAGGAACACCTCGGCCTGGGCCAGTCCCCGCCGGTTGACCGGGTCCTGCTGGTCCAGGGCGCCCCAGACCTCGACGGCGGTCCGGGTCAGGTCCCGGGCCCGCTCGCCCGCAGCCCGCTCGATGGCGCTCGGGCCGTGCTCCGCCGCCGCACCGAACGGGTAGCGGGGCAGTCGGTCGCCGTTGCTGAGCGGCCAGGCCAGCCAGACCCCCTGGTTGATCAGTCCCCGGGCGTACCAGCGGGCGTACTGCGGCCCGTACCCGGCGGCCTGCTGCGCGTACCGCAGCCCCTCCTCGACCGCCGCCAGCGCCCCGGCCCGGTCACCGCCGGCGAACCGGCGGGCCGCCAGGTCGCCCAGGCGCAGCCCGAGCCGCGCCGCGCATTCCGGATCGCCCGCGGCCGGCCCGCGCAGCGCGGCGATCAGCTCCGCGAGCAGTGCCTCCGCAGCGGCGTACTCGGCCTGCTCCGCCCCCGACCGGATCCGTGCCCATTGCTCGTCCAGCCGCAATGCGGCTTCCCGTTCCCCCATGCGTCCGCCCCCCGGCGTCCTGTTGGGCGCCGCCCCTGTGCGGTGGCGCCCGTGGTCTGCCAGACCAACGTCCGGGGGCCGGGATTCACTCCCAGCGGAAGAGCTTCCCGGCGGCGCCGAGGCCGAGAACGGCCCAGCCGGCCAGAACGGCGACGTCGCCCCAGGGCAGCGCGGCCCCGTGCTGGAGCACCTCGCGCAGCCCGCCGGACAGCGCCGAGATCGGCAGCAGGCCGAGCACCGCCTGGACCGTGCCGGGGAACTTGTCCAGCGGCACGATCACCCCGCCGCCCACCAGGAGCAGCAGGAACACCAGGTTGGCGGCGGCCAGCGTCACCTCGGCCTTCAGCGTGCCCGCCATCAGCAGCCCGAGCCCGGAGAAGGCGGCCGTGCCCAGCAGGAGCAGCAGCGCCACCGACAGCGGGTTGCCCTGCGGGGACCAGCCCAGGGCCAGCGCGATCACCGTCAGCAGGGCGACCTGGAGCACCTCCGTGACCAGCACGGACAGCGTCTTGGCGGCCATCAGCGCCCAGCGGGGCAGCGGCGAGGCGCCGAGCCGCTTGAGCACCCCGTAGCGCCGGTCGAAGCCGGTGGCGATGGCCTGCCCGGTGAAGGCGGTGGACATCACGGCGAGCGCGAGCACGCCCGGGGCCAGGAAGTCCACCGGCCTGCCCTCGCCCGTGTCGACGATGTCGACCACCGAGAACAGGGTCAGCAGCAGCGCCGGGATGACCACCGTCAGCAGCAGCTGCTCCCCGTTGCGCAGCAGCATCCGGGTCTCCAGCGCCGTCTGGGCGAGGATCATGCGGGACACGGGCGCGGCCCCCGGGCGGGGGGCGAACGTACCGGCGCTCATGCGCGCAGCTCCTTACCGGTGAGCTCCAGGAAGACGTCTTCGAGGGTGTGCCGCTCCACCGAGAGGCTGTCCGGCATCACCCCGTTCTGGGCGCACCAGGAGGTGACGGTGGCCAGCATCTGCGGGTCGACGTCTCCGGTGACCCGGTAGACACCCGGGGTGAGCTCCGCGGCCTCGGTGCCGTCGGGCAGCGCCTTGAGCAGCGAGGCGAGGTCGAGGGAGGGACGGCCGGTGAAGCGCAGCGTGTTCTCGGCGCCACCGCGGCACAGCTGCTCGGGGCTGCCGTGCGCGATGACCTTGCCGGCGTCGACGACGGCCACCTCGTCGGCGAGCTGCTCGGCCTCGTCCATGTGGTGGGTGGTGAGGACGACGCCGACCCCGTCGGCGCGCAGCTCCCGCACGAGCTCCCAGGTGGCGCGGCGGGCCTGCGGGTCCAGGCCCGCCGTGGGCTCGTCCAGGAAGACCAGCTCGGGGCGGCCCACCACGGCCATGGCCAGCGACAGGCGCTGCTGCTGGCCGCCGGAGAGCCGGCGGTACGGGGTGCGGCCGCAGCCGCCCAGTCCGAGCCGCTCCACGAGGGTGTCCACGCAGAGCGGGTCGGCGTACAGCCGGGCCATGTGGCGCAGCATCTCCTCGGCGCGGGCCCCGGAGTAGACGCCGCCGGACTGGAGCATGACCCCGAGGCGCGGGCGCAGGGCAGCGGCCTGGGCGACCGGGTCGAGGCCGAGGACGCGTACGGTCCCGGCGTCGGGGCGCAGGTACCCTTCGCAGGTTTCCACGGTGGTGGTCTTGCCCGCGCCGTTCGGGCCGAGGACGGCGGTGACCGCGCTCCTGCGGACGGTGAGGTCGAGACCGTCCACCGCCGTCTTGGGGCCGTACCGCTTCACCAGTCCGCGGATCTCCACGGCGGGGTCGTTGCTCATGCGGGTGAGTCTACGGAGCCGTACGGGCGCGTACGGGCGCCGGGGCGAGGTTCCGCCCCCCGGTGCATCGCCGCTGGCCAGGCCCCTCGGACCCGGGTTCTTTCCTCACTCTCCGTACATAGGTTAGGTAACCCTTAGTGATGGAGGACACCAGGGGTGGCGTCCGTCACGGCTTGTCGCCCCTCTGGTAATTACGCAACAATGGCGTTGTGAAATACGGCGAACGGCTGATCGAGACCCCCCAGGGGGAGCTCGCTACCGGGGAGCGGTCAACCCGCAACCGGGTCGCGCGGTCCATCCTGGACCACGGTCCGTCCACCGTCGCCGACCTCGCAGCGCGTCTCGGCCTCACCCAGGCCGCCGTCCGCCGCCACCTCGACGCACTCGTCGCCGACGACGTGGTCGAGGCCCGTGAGCAGCGGGTGTACGGCACGCGCACCCGGGGCCGGCCGGCCAAGGTGTTCGCGCTCACCGACTGCGGGCGCGACGCCTTCGACCAGTCCTACGACTCGCTCGCCGCGGACGCCATGCGCTGGATCGCGCAGACCGCCGGCGGAGGCGAGAAGGGCGAGGCGGCCGTGGCCGCATTCGCCAGGGCGCGGATGGAGGCGCAGGCCGAGGCCTACCGCACGTCGGTCGCCGCAGCCGCCCCCGCGGACCGCGCCGAGGCCCTTGCCAAGGCGTTGACCGCGGACGGGTACGCTGCTACGGCGAAGAGCGCTCCCGGTCCGCACAGCGGTGAACAGCTCTGCCAGCACCACTGCCCGGTGGCCCACGTAGCCGAGCAGTTCCCGCAGCTCTGCGAGGCGGAGACCGAGGTCTTCTCCCGTCTGCTCGGGACCCACGTGCAGCGCCTCGCCACCATCGCCCACGGCGACGGGGTGTGCACCACCTTCATCCCGCGTGGCGCGGGCACAGCACAGTCCAACACATCAGCATCTGCAAGCACGGCCGGGAGGAACCCCGCATGACCACGGAGACTGCTCACCCTGAGCTCGAGGGTCTGGGCAACTACGAGTACGGCTGGGCCGACTCCGACGAGGCGGGCGCGGCTGCCAAGCGAGGTCTGTCGGAAGAGGTCGTCCGGGACATCTCGGCGAAGAAGAACGAGCCCGAGTGGATGCTCAAGCTCCGCCTCAAGGGCCTGAAGCTCTTCGACAAGAAGCCCATGCCGACCTGGGGTTCCGACCTGTCCGGCATCGACTTCGACAACATCAAGTACTTCGTGCGCTCCACCGAGAAGCAGGCCGCTTCCTGGGAGGAACTGCCCGAGGACATCAAGAACACGTACGACAAGCTCGGCATCCCGGAGGCGGAGAAGCAGCGCCTCGTCGCCGGTGTCGCGGCCCAGTACGAGTCCGAGGTCGTCTACCACCAGATCCGCGAGGACCTGGAGGAGCAGGGCGTCATCTTCGTCGACACCGACACCGCGCTGAAGGAGCACGAGGAGCTCTTCAAGGAGTACTTCGGCACCGTCATCCCGGTCGGCGACAACAAGTTCGCGTCGCTGAACACCGCCGTATGGTCCGGCGGCTCGTTCATCTACGTGCCCAAGGGCGTCCACGTCGAGATCCCGCTGCAGGCCTACTTCCGCATCAACACGGAGAACATGGGCCAGTTCGAGCGGACGCTGATCATCGTCGACGAGGACGCGTACGTCCACTACGTCGAGGGCTGCACCGCCCCGATCTACTCGTCCGACTCGCTGCACAGCGCGGTCGTCGAGATCATCGTGAAGAAGGGCGGCCGCTGCCGCTACACGACGATCCAGAACTGGTCGAACAACGTCTACAACCTGGTCACCAAGCGCGCCGTGGCCTACGAGGGCGCGACCATGGAGTGGATCGACGGCAACATCGGTTCCAAGGTCACCATGAAGTACCCGGCCGTCTACCTGATGGGCGAGCACGCCAAGGGCGAGACCCTGTCCATCGCCTTCGCGGGCGAGGGCCAGCACCAGGACGCCGGCTCCAAGATGGTCCACATGGCGCCGAACACCTCCTCGAACATCGTCTCCAAGTCGGTGGCGCGAGGCGGCGGCCGCACCTCCTACCGCGGCCTGGTCGAGATCGGCGAGGGCGCGGCCGGATCGAAGAGCAACGTCCTGTGCGACGCCCTGCTCGTCGACACCATCTCCCGCTCCGACACCTACCCGTACGTCGACGTCCGCGAGGACGACGTGACCATGGGCCACGAGGCGACCGTCTCCAAGGTCTCCGAGGACCAGCTCTTCTACCTGATGGCCCGCGGCATGAGCGAGTTCGAGGCCATGGCGATGATCGTGCGCGGCTTCGTCGAGCCGATCGCCAAGGAGCTGCCGATGGAGTACGCGCTGGAGCTCAACCGGCTGATCGAGCTGCAGATGGAGGGCTCGGTCGGCTAGTCCCGGCCCGCCACTGTCCCGCAGCACATTCTTTGACGTAGGAAGAGAGCAGAACGACAGCCATGGCTGAGGCTCAGAACATTCCGGTGGGCTCCACCACCGCCGGCTCCATCGCGGTGGCCGCAGAGTCCACCGTCGCCACCCGGATGAGCGCGCCGCCGTCCTTCGACGTCGCGGACTTCCCCATCCCCCACGGCCGCGAGGAGGAGTGGCGCTTCACCCCGCTGGGGCGGCTGCGCGGACTCCACGACGGCACCGCGGTGGCCAGCGGCACCATGAAGGCCCAGATCGACGCGCCCGAGGGCGTCACGGTCGAGACGGTCGAGCGCGGTGACGAGCGCATCGGCAAGGCCGGCACCCCGGTGGACCGGGTCGCCGCCCAGGCCTTCACCTCGTTCGCCAAGGCCACGGTCGTCACCGTGCCCAAGGAGACCGTGCTCGCCGAGCCGATCCGCGTCGCCCTGCACGGCGAGGGCGGCACGACCTTCGGCCACACCGTCTTCGACGTCAAGCCGTTCGCCGAGGCGATCATCGTCATCGACCACACCGGTGACGGCGTGCGCGCCGCCAACGTCGACGTCCTCGTCGGCGACGGCGCGAAGGTGACCTTCGTGTCCGTCCAGGACTGGGACGACACCGCCGTCCACACCTCCCAGCACAACGCGCTGCTCGGCCGCGACGCGAGCTTCAAGTCGGTCGTCGTCACCTTCGGCGGCGACGTCGTCCGCATCCACCCGCGCGTGCGCTACGCCGGCCCCGGCGGCGAGGCCGAGATGCTCGGCCTGTACTTCACCGACGCCGGCCAGCACCAGGAGCACCGCCTCCTCGTCACCCACGACGCCCCGCACTGCAAGTCCCACGTGGTCTACAAGGGTGCGCTCCAGGGCCAGGACGCCCACGCCGTCTGGATCGGCGACGTCCTCATCCAGAAGAGCGCCGAGGGCACCGACACCTACGAGATGAACCGCAACCTCGTCCTCACGGACGGCGCGCGGGTCGACTCGGTGCCGAACCTGGAGATCGAGACCGGCGAGATCGTCGGCGCCGGCCACGCCTCCGCGACCGGCCGCTTCGACGACGAGCAGCTGTTCTACCTGCAGGCCCGCGGCATCCCGGCCGACGAGGCCCGCCGCCTGGTCGTGCGCGGCTTCTTCGCCGAGCTCGTCCAGCAGATCGGTGTCGACGACATCGAGGAGCGCCTCATCGCCAAGATCGAGGCCGAGCTCGAGGCGTCCGTCTGATGACCTACGTCAAGGCCTGTGCGCTGAGCGAGCTGGAGGAGAACACCCCCAAGCGGGTGGAGCTCGACGGCACGCCGGTGTCCATCGTGTCCACCGAGGGATCGGTGTACGCGATCAACGACATCTGCTCGCACGCGAACGTCTCGCTCTCGGAGGGCGAGGTCGAGGACTGCATGATCGAGTGCTGGCTGCACGGATCGGCCTTCGACCTGCGCACCGGCAAGCCGTCCGGGCTGCCCGCGACGCGCCCCGTTCCCGTATACCCCGTAAAGATCGAAGGGGACGACGTGCTCGTCTCCCTCACCCAGGAGTCCTGAGGCACCCATGGCAACGCTTGAAATCCACGACCTGCACGTCTCCGTCGAGACTGGTGACTCGGCGAGTGGCACCCGCGAGATCCTCAAGGGTGTCGACCTCACCGTCAAGCAGGGTGAGACGCACGCCATCATGGGCCCCAACGGCTCCGGCAAGTCCACCCTGGCGTACTCGCTCGCCGGCCACCCGAAGTACACCATCACCGGTGGCTCGGTGACCCTCGACGGCGAGGACGTCCTGGAGATGTCCGTCGACGAGCGCGCCCGCGCCGGCGTCTTCCTCGCCATGCAGTACCCGGTCGAGGTCCCCGGTGTCTCGGTCTCCAACTTCCTGCGCACCTCCGCCACCGCCGTCCGCGGCGAGGCCCCCAAGCTGCGCACCTGGGTGAAGGAGGTCAAGGAGGCCATGGAGCGTCTCCAGATGGACCCCGCCTTCGCCGAGCGCAACGTCAACGAGGGCTTCTCCGGCGGTGAGAAGAAGCGGCACGAGATCCTCCAGCTGGAGCTCCTCAAGCCGAAGATCGCGATCCTCGACGAGACCGACTCCGGCCTCGACGTCGACGCCCTGCGCATCGTCTCCGAGGGCGTCAACCGCGTCCGCGAGACCGGCGAGGTCGGCACCCTGCTGATCACCCACTACACGCGCATCCTGCGCTACATCAAGCCCGACTTCGTGCACGTCTTCGCCAACGGCCGCATCGCCGAGTCCGGCGGCGCCGAGCTGGCCGACCAGCTGGAGTCGGAGGGCTACGACAAGTACGTGAAGGGTGGCGCGACCGCGTGACACAGCTGCCTGGCCTCCTCGACATCGAGGCGATCCGCAAGGACTTCCCCCTGCTGGATCGTGTGGTCCACGACGGGAAGAAGATCGTTTACCTGGATTCCGCGGCGACCTCGCAGAAGCCGCGCCAGGTGCTCGACGCGCTGAACGAGTACTACGAGCGGCACAACGCCAACGTCCACCGCGGCGTGTACTTGGTCGCCGAGGAGGCCACGGCACTGTACGAGGGCGCCCGCGACAAGGTGGCCGCCTTCATCAACGCGCCGAGCCGCGACGAGGTGATCTTCACCAAGAACGCCTCGGAGTCGCTCAACCTCGTCGCGAACATGCTCGGCTGGGCCGAAGAGCCCTACCGGGTGGACCGCGAAACCGAGATCGCCATCACCGAGATGGAGCACCACTCCAACATCGTTCCGTGGCAGCTGCTGTCGCAGCGCACCGGCGCGAAGCTGAAGTGGTTCGGCCTGACCGACGACGGCCGGCTCGACCTGTCGAACATCGAAGAGGTCATCACGGAGAAGACGAAGATCGTCTCCTTCACGCTGGTCTCCAACCTGCTCGGCACCGTCAACCCGGTCGAGACGATCGTCCGGCGCGCGCAGGAGGTCGGCGCGCTGGTGCTGATCGACGCCTCGCAGGCCGCTCCGCACATGCCCCTGGACGTCCAGGCCCTCGGCGCCGACTTCGTGGCCTTCACCGGCCACAAGATGTGCGGTCCGACCGGCATCGGCGTCCTGTGGGGCCGGCAGGAGCTCCTGGAGGACCTGCCGCCGTTCCTCGGCGGCGGCGAGATGATCGAGACGGTCTCGATGCACTCGTCGACGTACGCCCCGGCGCCCCACAAGTTCGAGGCCGGTACGCCCCCGATCGCCCAGGCCGTGGGCCTCGGCGCGGCCGTGGACTACCTGTCCGCGATCGGTATGGACAAGATCGCCGCCCATGAGCACGCGATCACCGAGTACGCGGTGAAGCGCCTGCAGGAGGTTCCCGACCTGCGGATCATCGGCCCGACCACGGCCGAGGACCGGGGTGCCGCGATCTCCTTCGTGCTCGGCGACATCCACCCGCACGACGTCGGGCAGGTCCTGGACGAGCAGGGCATCGCCGTCCGCGTGGGACACCACTGCGCCCGCCCGGTCTGCCTGCGGTACGGAATTCCGGCGACGACGCGAGCGTCTTTCTATCTGTACTCCTCTCCGGCCGACGTCGACGCGCTGGTCGACGGGCTGGAGCACGTACGGAACTTCTTCGCCTGACCAGGGCCACGAGGACGAGGACGCTGTGAAGCTGGATTCGATGTACCAGGAGCTCATCCTGGACCACTACAAGCACCCGCACGGGCGTGGCCTGCGCGAGGGCGACGCCGAGGTGCACCACGTCAATCCGACGTGCGGCGACGAGATCACGCTGCGTGTGAAGTACGACGGCGAGACGCTCACCGACGTCTCGTACGAGGGCCAGGGCTGCTCCATCAGCCAGGCCAGCGCGTCCGTGCTGAACGAGCTGCTCGTCGGCAAGCAGCTGTCCGAGGCGCAGCGGATCCAGGCCACCTTCCTGGAGCTGATGCAGTCCAAGGGCAAGATCGAGCCGGACGAGGAGATGGAGGAGGTGCTGGAGGACGCGGTCGCGTTCGCCGGCGTCTCCAAGTACCCCGCGCGCGTCAAGTGTGCTCTGCTGAGCTGGATGGCGTGGAAGGACGCGACCGCCCAGGTGCTGGGCGACGCGGAGAGGAAGACGGCATGACCGAGAACGCGACGCCCGAGGCGTCGATCAAGCCGGCCACCGAGGAGGAGGTCCGCGAGGCCCTCTACGACGTCGTCGACCCCGAGCTGGGCATCGACGTCGTCAACCTGGGCCTGATCTACGGCATCCACATCGACGACGCGAACATCGCCACCCTCGACATGACGCTCACCTCGGCGGCCTGCCCGCTGACGGACGTCATCGAGGACCAGGCGAAGTCGGCGACCGAGGGCATCGTCAACGAGCTGCGCATCAACTGGGTCTGGATGCCGCCGTGGGGCCCGGACAAGATCACGGACGACGGCCGCGAGCAGCTGCGCGCGCTCGGCTTCAACGTCTGACGCATTGCATTCCGCACCCCGCGGAGCGGGCGCCGCGAGGGCCCCCGGCACGACAGTGCCGGGGGCCCTCGCCGTTCGTGTTCCGGTGGGCGTTCGTGATCCCCGGTGGGCGTTCGTGTTCCCGGTGAGCGTGCGGCCGGGCACTTCGGGGCCCCGGGGGCCGGGCCGGGATGGGTCCCCGGTAGTTGTGTACGGGCGTCCACAACGTTGTGTACCGTCGTACACATGCCCTACGTACTGCTTGCCGCCGCCATCGCCGCCGAGGTCGCCGGGACCACCGCGATGAAGTTCAGCGACGGCTTCACGAAGCTGTGGCCGTCCTTGGGCACGGTCGTGGGGTACCTCGTCGCCTTCACGCTGCTCGCGCAGACCCTGAAGTCGATGTCGGTGGGGACGGCCTACGCGATATGGGCCGGCGTGGGCACCGCCGCCATCGCCGCCATCGGCATGGCGTTCCTGGGCGAGGCGGCGACCGCCGCGAAGCTCGCCGGAATCGCGTTGATCATTGCCGGGGTGGTGCTCGTGAACCTGAGCGGGGCGCACTGATGACGGCCGGAGCCGTCCGCCGGTACGACCCGGAGCGACGACAGCGGATCATCGACGCGGCGATCCGGGTGGTCGGCGCGAAGGGCATCTCCGGGCTGAGTCACCGTACGGTGGCCGCGGAGGCGGACGTACCGCTGGGCTCGACCACCTACCACTTCGCCACCCTGGACGACCTGCTGGTCGCGGCCCTCCGGCAGGCGAACGAGGGCTTCGCCGAGACCGTCGCCGCCTCGCCCGCCCTCGCGGACCCGGAGGCCGACCTCGCCGGGGCGCTGGCCGCGCTGCTCGGGGAGTTCCTCGGGGCGGACCGGGGACGGGCGGAGCTGGAGTACGAGCTCTACCTCGCGGCGCTGCGCCGCCCCGCACTGCGGCCGGTGGCCGCCGAATGGTGCGAGTCGGTGGCCGAGGCTCTGGCGGAGCGGACCGATCCGGTCACCGCGCGGGCGCTGGTGGCGGTGATGGACGGGATCAGCCTCCAAGTGCTGCTGACGGACGGCCGGTACGACGGGGCGTACGCGCGCGAGGTGCTGGACCGCGTCCTGCGCCCGGCGGCGGACCCGACCGGGGACCGGGGCCCGGCCGGTGGTGAACGGTCGGCTGCGGCGACCGGCGGCGCGGAGCGGCCGGTCGGAAGCCGCCAGGACTGACGGTCCGCGGGTGCGCCGGTTCCAAGGGCTGCGCGGGTGTGCGGGCTTCGGGCCGGCGTCCGGCGTCCGGCGTCCGGCACCGTGTCAGGTGGCGTCGCGGACCGCCGTCAGGGCCGCGGTGACGCTCGCCCCGATGTCCGTGATCGGGTAGATCACCTCGCGCACCGTCCGGTCCCGGTCCAGCACCAGGGTCAGCCGCTTGATCCGGCTCACCCCTGCCGCGCGGAACGTCGGCAGCCGCAGGGCCGTCGTCAGGCCCAGGTCCACGTCCGAGAGCAGCGGGAAGCGCAGCCGCTCGGCCTCCGCGAACGCGCGCTGCTCGTCCGGCCGCTGGGTGGAGACCCCGTGGACCGTCGCCCCCGCCGCCGCGAACTCCGCGAGCTGGTCGCGGTACGTGCACGACTCCAGCGTGCAGCCCTTCGCGCCCGGGATCCCGGCCCAGCCGGGCGGGTAGGACTCGGCGCGGGCGTACGCGCCGGGGAAGCAGTACAGGACGGTGAACGGCGTGTCGCCCGCGACCGGGTCGCGGAGCTCACCGAACCGGTCCGGCAGCAGCAGCTCCGGTACGCGCCTGCCGCGCAGCCCGTGCACCCGCTCCGCCTCCCGCGAGGCCTCCTGCGTCGTCGCCGTCATCTCTCCCTCTCCCAAGACCCAGGCGTCCCCCCAGTCCTGGAGGGCCACCAGGACCGGCAGCAGACCCCGTCCGCGCGGGGTCAGCCGGTATTCGTGCCGCACCGGGCGCTCCTGGTACGGCTCGCGCGTCAGCACCCCGGCCTCGACCAGCAGCTTCAGCCGCTCGGCCAGCACCTTCCGGGACACTCCCAGCTCGCGCTGGAACTCCTCGAAGCGGTGCAGCCCGCGCGCGGCGTCGCGCACGATCAGCAGCGTCCACCAGTCGCCCACGACGTCGAGGGCCTGGGCGATCGAGCAGTCAGCATCGCCGAGGTGCGTGCGCTGGGCCATGGGCACTCCTTCGTCCGTTGACCCAAGGCTGTCATGCTGGCATAGTCCGTTCCCAAAAGAAACTCACTGAGCGTTGGGGTGGCGGACCGGCATGGTGCAGGGACTGAGGGACGTGCCCAAAGTGGTGTGGCTCCTGGCGGCGGGCGTGTTCGTCAACGCCGTCGTCAGCTTCACCTTCGTCTTCGTGTTCCTCTACCTGACCGGCCCGCGCGGCCTCGGCACCGCCCAGGCGGGCCTGGTCACCGGCATCGGCGGAATCGGCCTCGTCGCCGGCAACTTCACCGGCGGCTGGTACGGCGACCGCTTCGGCCACCGCCGGGTGCTGCTGGCCGCCTCCACCCTCGGCGGCCTCACCCTCATGACCTTCCCGCTGCTCCCCTCACCCGGGCTGTACGCCGCCCTGCCGCTCGCCCAGTACGCCTCCGGCGTGGTCCGGGCCGCGAACTCGGCGCTGGTCGCGGTGACCGTGCCCGAGGGCGCCCGCCGCCAGGCGTTCGCCGTCGTACGCTGCGTCTCCAACGGCGGCTTCACCCTCGGCCCGCCGTTGGGCGCGCTGGTCGCGACCGGGCTCTCGTACGACTGGCTCTTCGTCGGCGACGGCCTCGGCACCCTCCTCTTCGCCCTGTGGACCGCACGGGTCGTCCCCGCCCGCGGGGCCGCCCGCAGCCCCGCCGCCGCCCCCGACGGGGCGCCCGGGCGCGGGCTGTGGGCGGAGCTCCGCGCCCGCCCCGCCGTACTCGTCCTGCTCGGCGCGATCCTGCTGACCGACCTCGTCTACCGCCAGCAGTACGGCACCTTCCCCGTCTTCCTCGCCGACCACGGCCTCGACACCCGGGACTTCGGCTTCGTGATCGCCCTCAACGGCGCCGTCATCCTCCTGCTGGAGCTCCCGGCCGCCGTCGCCCTGCGCGCCCGGCCGCCGCTGCCCGTCATCGGGATCGGGCTGCTGCTGGTCGGGGCCGGGTACGCAGCCCTGCTGCCCGGAGCGGGCGTGGCGACCGCGGCCTCGATGATCGTCCTGCTGAGCCTCGGCGAGATCCTGTACAAGACCACGGCCACCGCCTACGTCGCCGACCAGGCGCCCGAGCACGCCGTCGGCCGGTTCCAGAGCCTGTACGCGGGGGTCTCCGTCAGCGGCGTCGTCCTCGGCCCGCCGCTGGGCGGCGCCCTGTACGCGGCCGCGCCCGGGCTGCTGTGGCCGACGTGCGCGGTTCTGGCCGGCGGGGCGGGCGCCGCGGTGCTGTACGCGGCCCGGCGCCCGGTGCGACACGGGCTGAGCCCGGCACCTGAGACCGGTTCGCAACCTCGGGTCGCGGCCGGTTAGGTTTCCCGTATGACTGCTACCCGTACCACCGGCGCCGCCGCCGCCGGACTCGCCACCCTCGCCGCCGACGGCACCGTCCTCGACACCTGGTTCCCCGCTCCCGAGCTGGTCGCCGAGCCCGGCCCGGCCGCCACCGAGCGCCTCACCGCCGAGCAGGCCGTGGAACTGCTGGGCGCCGCCGCTGCCGGGGCGATCCGCAAGGACGAGGTCCGCGGCGTCGAGGTCGTGGCCGTCCGCACCGTGATCGCCTCCCTGGACGACAAGCCGCTGGACGCGCACGACGCGTACCTGCGCCTGCACCTGCTCAGCCACCGCCTGGTCAAGCCGCACGGCCAGAACCTGGACGGCGTCTTCGGCCTCCTCGCCAACGTCGCTTGGACCTCGCTCGGCCCGGTCGCCGTGGACCAGGTCGAGACCGTGCGCCTGAACGCGCGCGCCGCGGGCCTGCACCTGCAGGTCACCTCGATCGACAAGTTCCCGCGGATGACCGACTACGTCGCCCCCAAGGGCGTGCGCATCGCCGACGCGGACCGCGTCCGCCTCGGCGCGCACCTCGCCGAGGGCACCACCGTCATGCACGAGGGCTTCGTCAACTTCAACGCGGGCACCCTCGGCACCTCCATGGTCGAGGGCCGCATCTCCGCGGGCGTCGTGATCGGCGACGGCTCCGACATCGGCGGCGGCGCCTCCACCATGGGCACCCTGTCCGGCGGCGGCAAGCAGATCATCTCGGTCGGCGAGCGCTGCCTGATCGGCGCGGAGGCCGGCATCGGCATCGCACTGGGCGACGAGTGCGTCGTCGAGGCGGGCCTCTACCTCACCGCGGGCACCCGCGTCACCCTGCCGGACGGCGAGATCGTCAAGGCCCTGACCCTCTCGGGCGCCAGCAACATCCTCTTCCGCCGCAACTCGGTCACCGGCGCCGTCGAGGCGCGCCCGAACAACGCGGTCTGGGGCGGCCTGAACGACGTCCTGCACAGCCACAACTGACCCCCGGAGGTCGGCCCGGCCGGTGTGTGCTCCCTCCCCGAGCGGGGGAGCGCACACCGGCCGCGCGCGTTTCGGGGGCCGGGCCACAGGGGCCGGGTGGCGGGTGAGGCCGGTGGCCGTGGGGCGGCGGGGGTCTGCCGGGGCGGCCGTGGGTCAGTGCTGGGGCAGGGTGCGGATGGAGCGGACCAGGCTCGCGAAGGCCTCCTCCTCCGCCTCGGTCAGCTCGACCGTCTCCATCGGGTGCGTCTCCCGGCGGCGCTGGGCGGGGATGGCGCCGAGCCCGGCGAAGCCCGTACGGGGCTCGGGCTCGGGGTGGTGGAGGCGGGCGCCCCACAGCATGCGGCCGAATCCAGCCAGCCACACGATGACGGCCACGAGCAGGACGGCGAGGCCGATGACCTGGGCGGGGGAGATCGAGGGGAGCACGCGGACCTCCGGGCGACGGGCAAGACATGACCGGGCGTGGACACACTCAACACCACAACCCGGGCCGAGGGGGCCACGATGTGGTGAGCGTCACGCCAGGGGTGAAAGTTCCCAACTTCCCCATTGTGCCCGTTATTACCGGCGCTGGAACCGCGGGGCCGCCGCCTCCGGCCCCGCGGCTCCGGAACTCACGGTTCCAGGTGCAGCTTGAAGCCCTCGTGGCTGCGGGCGAAGCCGAGCCGCTCGTAGAACCGGTGGGCGGCGTCGCGCCTCTTGTTGCTGGTCAGCTGGACCAGCCCGCAGCCGCGCCCGCGGGCGCGCTCCACGGCGAGCCGCATCAGCTCGGCGCCGAGGCCGCCGCCGCGCCGGTCCGGGCGGATCCGGACCGCCTCCACCAACGCACGCTCCCGGCCGCCCCGCCCCAGGCCGGGTACGTACGTCAACTGCAGGCAGCCCACCAGTACGTCCCCGTCGGCGAGGACCAGTACCTCGTTGCGGGCGTCCGCCTCGATGGCGGCGAAGGCCCGCTCGTGGGCCTCGGTGACCTCGGCCCGCTCGGCGCGGTCATCGTCGATCAGGGCGAGTACGGCGGGCAGGTCACGGCGGGTGGCTTCGCGGAAGATCATGGCCGGAAGTGTGGCAGGGGGCCCGGCCGGGACGGCGGCCGGGCCCCCTGCGGTCCGGGGAGGCCGCAGCCCCGCGGGACGTTCCACGGGGCTGCGGGGTGCACGGCGGTGCGGGGGCACGGCGGTGCGGTGCGGGGGTGTTACGGGCGGAAGCGCAGCACCTGCGGGTCGTGGTCGCTGTTCTGCGCCGAGAACTCCGCGTTGATGTGCACGCTGTCGTACGTGTAGCCCTTGATCGACGGGCTGACCAGGATCTGGTCCAGCACCTGGGCGTTGCCCTGGAAGACGTACGAGTAGCGCTCCGACTTCGGCAGCGACTTGATGGCCGAGTACAGCGCGCCGCCGTCCTCCAGCGCCTTCGTCGTGTCGGAGAACTCGAAGTCGTTGATGTCGCCGAGGGCGAGGACCTTGGCGTTCTTGTCGACCGCCAGGATCTCCTTGACGAAGGCGTTGACGGCCTGCGCCTGCTGGAGCCGCTTGGCCTCGGAGGGGCGCGCCGGCGGCTGGTGGTGGGAGGTCAGGGCCTCGTCGCCGCCCTTCGAACCGAAGTGGTTGGCGATCACGAAGACCGTGCGGCCGCGGAAGACGAACTCGCCGGCCAGCGGCTTGCGGCTGTCCTTCCACGCGGGGTTCGCCGGGTCGATGCGGCCCGGGGAGTGGGTGAGGGCCGCGCGGCCCTTCTCCGTCGTCACACCGGTCGCGGTGGTGGCGTCGCCGGCGGCGCGGTCGGTGAAGGAGACCCGGGCGGGGTTGAACAGGAACACCTGGCGGATGTTGCCGCCGGGCTCGCCGCCGTCCTGGTTGTTCGACGGGTTGACGGTGCGCCACTGGTAGGCCGGGCCGCCCGCGGCCGTGATCGCCGCAGTGAACTTGGACAGGGTCTGCTCCGCGGACACCGTGCCGTCGTTCTTGGCGCCGTTGTCGTCCTGGATCTCCTCCAGGGCGAGGATGTCGGGCGAGGCCAGGTTCTCCACGACCGCCTTCGCGAGCGCGTCGAACTTCTCCTGCGGGTCGGACGGGTCGAGGTTCTCGACGTTGTACGTGGCCACCGCGAGCTCGCCCGGCGCCTGCGCCTTGGTCTTCTCGGGGGCGAGGGTGCCCTTGGCGAGGGTGCCCAGCGTGCGGGCCACCAGGGTGTATCCGCCGAACTGGTTGAAGTCCAGCGGGCCCTCGGTGGTGCCGGTCAGCTTGTCGCCGACGTTGGCGACCGGGAAGGGCTGCTGGGCGAGCGGGGCCAGCTGCTGGACCTTCAGGCGGCCGGTGTTCTGGGACTCGTAGGAGCCGTAGAGGGTGCCGCCGCGCTTCGCGGTGTTCTCCCAGCCCTTGACGGTGACCCACAGCTCGCCGTACTCGGCGGCGGTGGCGCCGACCACGCGCGAGGTGCCGATCGCGACGTTCATGCCCTCCAGGGACTCGTAGAAGTCCAGGGCGTAGCGGGAGGGGTCAAGGGTCAGGCCGTTGATGCTGCCGGCGGCGGCCGGGTCGCCCGCGGGGGCGTACGCGGCGGGCACGGTGTACTCGTTGACGGCGGCGGCCTCGGGCAGGGCGTTGCCCGAGGAGACCACGGTGACGGTCGGCTTGGAGAGCTGGGTGACCGACTGGTTGCCCGAGTTGGCGCCGCCGGGGACGTACTCGCCGACCAGGCCGGAGACCTTGACGGCGTCGCCGACGGCGACGGTCGGGGCCGAGCCCGTGAAGACGAAGACGCCCTCGCTGGTGGCGGCGTCGTCGTCGGCGTCGGGGTCCTGCATCCAGAAGCCGCGCGAGCCGTAGGTGCGCACACCCGTCACGATGCCCGCGACGTCGGCGACCTGCTTGCCGTTCAGCGGGGATATCCGGGTGGTGCCCTGGATGTCGTGGATGCGCACCGCACCGTCGGACGCGGTGCCTTCGGCCGCGTCGGCCGTGCCCGTGAGCAGGCCGGTGGCGAGGGCGCCCGCGACGAGGGCCGCGACGGCGGCGGAGCGGGGGTGTGAGGAGTGCATGGTCAGGTACTCCGGTGTGTGGAGGAGGAAAGCGGAGGGGGTGGTCGCGGTACTGCGTGGTGCGGTATCAGCGGTGGTGCGTGGTGCGTGGTGCGTGTTGCCGTGGTGCGAGACGCGGTACTGCGGTGCGAAATGGCCGGGAATCTGCGGTGGTCGACGGGCTGGCCGTGGGTGGTCCGCAGGGATCCCCGGGGGTCCCCCGATGTCTACGCGCGTCAATTTCCTGGGTGACCAGGGACGTTGTCAAGACCTCCAGGACATACGGAAGCTGACTGTGAGATGAACCAAATGTATGACCGCCGGACACGTCCGAATTGCGTCTACTCTGGTGCGCCGGACGGCCGCTGACGGCCTCCGATCCACTGCGTCCGCGAGGAGACCACCCCATGTCCGCAGAGCCGCGTTCCACCCTGCCGCCGGTACGGCTGCCCTCCGACGCGGAACTCGCCCGTGACGCCCTCGTCGCCCCCCTGTTCGCCCGCGCCGTACGGCTCGCCCGCTGGGTCGGTCCCGGCACCCGCGTGGACGGAAACGGTGAACTCGACCGGGCCCAGCTCCCCGACGCCGCGGCCGCGCTCGGCCTCGACCCCGCCGACGCGGGCGCCCGCGCGGATGCGAGCCGGGCCTGGCGGGCGGCCCTGGACACCGGCCTCGTCGAGCTGACCGGGGCGGGCGAGCCGGAGGGGCTGGACGGGGCGCCCGAGACGGCCGGAGTCGGGGCGGGGGAGTTCGGCGGCGCCGCGGCCGGCGAGGACCTGGCGCGGGTGACCGGCGGCGCGCCCGCCGAGGTCCTCGACCTGTGGCTGTCCGCCCTGGACGCCGTCCTCGCGGACGCGGCCGTGCCCGAACTGGACGACCTCGTCGACGCCCTGGGCGAGGGCGGCACCATCGACTTCGACCGGCTCGACTGGAACCCGCAGCGGGAGGCCGACTTCCTGGACGGGATCCTCGCCAACCTCTACCTGATCACCGTCGACGAGGGCGGAGCGGATCGGGGCGGGGCGGTGCCGCTGCCCGTGCTCGCCGCCTCCATGGTGGTTCCGGACGGTATGGCCCGGCCCACGGACGCCGTGCTGGAGCAGGTCTCGGACGCGATGATGCGCCTGGACGACCAGTTCCGTCAGCTGGAGCCGATCGGGCTGGTCGAGTACCACCCCGTCGAGGAAGGCGTGCTGGAGGAGACGGACGAGGAGGAGCCCGCCGCGGCCGGCCCGCGCGAGCTCGACGCGGAGGAGGTGTCCCGGTACGGGATGGTCCGCCTCACCCCGCTCGGCCTGTACGGGCTCCGCGCGCGGATGCGGGAGGCCGGCATCACGGCCCCCGCCGTAGGGGAACTGGCCGACAAGGGTGCGGACGCGCTGCTCGACGCGGTCTGCGACTACCCCGAGTTCGCGGCCCAGGCGGAGATCGAGCAGTGGCTCGCCGGACGCGAGTCGGCCGCCGCGGTCGCCGAGCTGCTGACCGCGGCCCGGGGTGCGGACGCGGGTGCTCCGCTGCGCCGGCTGCGCTGCCAGCAGGCCCTCGCCTCCGTCGGAGCGGCCGCGGAGCCGGCGGTCCGGGCGGTGCTGGACGACCCGGAGCTCGGCGGGCTGGCCCGGGTGTGGCTCGCCGAGCGCGGGACGGTGGACGTACCGGCGCCGGACGGGGCGATGGTGTACTGGCTGACCGTCGACACGATCGCGGCGCAGCTGGCCGCGGACGGTGCGGCGGTGGAACTGCCGCTGCTGATGGAGTCCCTGACCGCCCACCACGCGGGCTTCTTCGACCAGGCGTGGCGGGTGGAGCACCCGGCGGTGGCGGACGTGCTGGAGGCGATGGGCCGCCTGCACCCGGACCGGAAGGCGGCCAAGGAGGCCCGCAAGGCGGCGTACAAGGCCCGCTCGCGGCGGCACTGACCCGGCCCGGCCAGGCGGTCAGCCCGCCGGCCAGGGCGGGGTGGCGCGGTGCGGTGCGCCGAGACACGGGCGCAGGGGCGGAACGAGACGTTCCTGAGTGGGTGTCGGTCAATCCTGCCGGGCAGCAACGGACGGTTCGCCGCCGGGGGTAATTCAGCCGCCGTTCACGTGCGGGCGCGACCGTGTGCGCCGCACCGCACGGTGGCCCCCGGCCGTCGCGCGGCACGTCCGCTCACCACGACGAGCGCCCCACCCTCACCCCCTGGAGTGACCGATGCCGCTCAGCCGTAGAGGTTTCACCGCCCGTACCGTCATCGCCGGTGCGGGAGTCGCGCTCAGCGGGACCGTAGGCGCCCTCGCCACCGCACCGGGAGCGCTGGCGGCCGACGACAGCGCGCACCGCGACGAGCACGGCCGCCCCTGCGAGCCCGGCTACGGCCCGCTGCTGCCCGACCCGGCCGGAATCCTCGCCCTCCCCGCCGGATTCCGGTACCGCGTCCTCACCCACAGCGGCGTCACCACCCTCGATTCGGGGGAGTTCACCCCGCAGAAGCACGACGGCACCGCCGCCTTCGAGGGCCACCGAGGAGTCACCCTCCTCGTCAACAACCACGAGCTCAAGGGCAAGCGCGCCGACTGGGCCCACCCCGTCCCGCTCACCGAGGGCCTCGTCTACGACCCGGCCGCCGCCGGCGGCTGCACCGTCGTCGAGGTGCGCCGCGGCGGTGAGGCCGCGGAATGGGTCGGCGTCGCCGGTACGTCAACCAACTGCGCCGGCGGCGCCACCCCCTGGGGCACCTGGCTCACCTGTGAGGAGACCGAGGACCGGGCCGGCAAGAACGGGATGACCAAGGACCACGGGTACGTGTTCGAGGTCGACCCGCACGACCGGCGCGCCAACCGCGACCCACAGCCGATCAAGGCCCTGGGGCGGTACGCGCACGAGGCCGTCATCATCGACCCGCGCCTCGGCCACGCCTACCTGACCGAGGACGCCTCCGGCCCCAACGGGCTGCTCTACCGCTGGACCCCGCCGAGCGGCTTCCGCCACGGGCGCGGCAGGTTGCGTACCCTCGCGGCCGACGCCGGGGTGCTCGCTGCCGCCAAGTGCTTCGACAGCGGGGGCCGGTTCGTCGACGACCTGTCCCGGGCGACGAAGACCGGCACCGTGTACGGCGTCGACTGGGTGGCCGTAACGGACCGCGACGCCCGGACGGTGCCGGTGCGCAAGCAGTTCGCGGACGGCGCGGTGACCAGGGGACGCAAGCTGGAGGGCATGTGGTGGGCCGACGGCGGCGCGTACTTCGTCTCCTCGTACGCGCGTGAGGAGAGCCCGGGCGCCGCGCACGACGGCCAGGTGTGGTTCTACGACCCCAAGCGGCGCACGATCACACTGAAGGTGCTGCTCGGGGTGCACCGGGACCCCGCCGGGCGCGCGGTCCACGACGGCCCCGACAACATCACGGTCTCCCCGTACGGCGGGCTGGTCATCGCGGAGGACGGAGAGGGCCTCCAGCACCTGTTCGGCGCCACCGGGTCGGGACTCACGTACCCGCTGGCGCGCAACGAGCTGAACATCGGGACCGTGGAGGAGCCGGAGTACTCCGAGTTCGCGGGGGTCTGCTTCTCGCCCGACGGGCGCACGCTGTTCGCCTGCATCCAGGAGCCGGGCATCATGCTGGCCATCACCGGGCCGTGGCGGCGCGGGCGGCACTGAGTCCTGCCGCCGCTGCGGCTGCCTCCGGGCCGCTACCCGCTGCTCGTGCCGTTGCCGAATCCGTCCCCGCTGAGCGGGGACGGCTGCGCCGCCGCCCTCACGGGGCGGCGGCGACCTCGGCTATCCCGGCGGTCTCGGCGTGGCTGGCGCTGGCCCACTGCTCGAGCAGGAACTCGTACGCCGCTGAAGGCCACTCGTCATCCACCCGGGTCTCGACGAGGTGCCGTATCGCCTCGTTCGCCTCGGCGGCGGACGGGCGGGCGGGACCCGCGGGCCTGAGTGTGCTGTACATGGTTTCCAGGCTACGGGCGAACACGGACCGTCACCGCCGCTTTTAGGGTGTAATCCATCACCTTCGCTTGCGGCCGGGCTGCCGGCCGCCACCGGATCGGCCCGCCCACCTGCTCAGAGCGCCTCGGCGCCGGGCTTCACCATGCCGCGTACTGTGCGGGACTTCACAAATTCCCCGATGGCCGTCATCTCCCATTCGCCCGAGAATTGCCGGATCAGTTTCGCCATCATCACGCCGGTCTGCGGTTCGGCGCTGGTGAGGTCGAAGCGGACGAGCTCCTCACCCGTCGCCCCGTCGATGAGGCGGCAGTAGGCCTTGGCGACGTCGGTGAACTTCTGGCCGGAGAAGGAGTTCACGGTGAAGACCAGGCCCGTCGCCTCGGCGGGCAGCCGGCCGAGGTCCACGGCGATGACCTCGTCGTCCCCGGCGCCCTCGCCGGTGAGGTTGTCACCCGAATGCTGGATGGCGCCGCCCAGGATGGTCAGCCTGCCGAAGTAGCAGCTGTCGATGTGGTTGCGCTGCGGGCCGTACGCGATGACCGACGCGTCGAGGTCGATGTCCCGGCCGCGGTAGGCGGGCTCCCAGCCGAGGCCCATCTTCACCTGGGAGAGCAGTGGGCGGCCGCCCTTGACGAGGGATACGGTCTGGTTCTTCTGCAGGCTGACCCGGCCCTTGTCGAGGTTGATCTTCCCGGTGCCGGCCGGAGCGGCGGCGGGCGCGGCGGGCGGGGCGGGCGGGGCGGCGGCGGGCGGGGCCGTGACCGGGGCCGGCGGAGGAACCGTGACGGGCGGGGCGACCGGGGCGGCGGGGGCCGGGGCCGGTTCCTCGTCCACCGAGACCCCGAAGTCGGTGGCGATGCCGGCGAGGCCGTTCGCGTACCCCTGGCCTACGGCGCGAACCTTCCACACGCCGCCCCGCTGGTAGACCTCGACGACCACGAGCGCCGTCTCCGTGCCCAGCTGCGGCGGGGTGAAGGTGGCGATCACCGCGCCGGTGTCCGCCTGCCGCACGGTGGCGGTGGGCTCGATGCCCTGGAAGGTCTGCCCCGCCGCGTCGGGGCTGGCCGTGACCACGATGCGCTCGATGCCGGGCGGCAGCCCGCCGGTGTCCACGGTGATGGAGTCGGGGGCCGTCCCGCCGCCGGATCGGTGGCTGACGCCGGGCCCGGACGGCTGGTTGTAGAAGATGAAGTCGGCGTCGGAGCGCACCTTGCCGTCGGCCGCGAGGAGCAGCCCCGACACGTCGAGCCGCACCGGGGCCGCCACGTCCACCGTCACCCGGACGGCATTGAGCGGCAGATTGGAACCAGGGGTCATAGCGGTCATGCCCGGAGAACGACCAGGGGTGCCGTGCCGTTCCCTCCCGGTCCGCAGAGCGGCCATACGGGGGATGCGTCGCGGGCCGGGGGCCCGAGGGACCGCCGGTGTCGCCGGGTGGGGGATGGCGGGGGGCTCAGCGGCGGTTCCGCGGGTGGTTCTTGGCCGTGCGTTCGTTCCCGAACTTGTAGGCGCCCGTCCAGCGGGCCATCACGAGCTGCGCGTCCCCGGCCTCGACCTCGGCCAGGAACCTCTCGGCGCGGGCGCCGCGCAAGGTGCCCGCGGCGCGGTCGCGGTGGGTGATGACGACGGTGCCGTCGCCCCTTCGCTCGTACGTGAATCCGTGCGGTTTCGGCATGGGGCCGCAGCCTGCCCCGCCCGGGACGGGGCGGGCAACGGGTTTTGCCCGCGGCTCCGGGCCGCGCCGGGTGCCGGGCCCTCAGTTCGCCGGACCCGCCCGACCCGCCGGACCCGCCGGACCCGCCGGGGCGGCCGGTGCCGCCGCTTCCGTGACGCGGCGCGGCAGGCCCAGCGGGTTCGCCTCGCGCAGCTCCGCCGGAAGCAGCGGGTCCGGCACCGACTGGTAGGCCACGGGGCGCAGCCAGCGTTCGATCGCGGTGGCCCCGACCGAGGTGGAGTGCGAGGTCGCCGCCGGGTACGGGCCGCCGTGGTGCTGGGCCGGAGCCACCGCCACGCCGGTCGGCCAGCCGTTGACCACGACCCGCCCGGCCAGCGCCGTGACGCGGGAGACCAGCTCCGCCGCCGGGCCCGGGGCGCCCTCCGCCTCGGCGGCGGAGAGCTGGAGGGTGGCGGTCAGGTTGCCGGGGAGCAGGTCGAGCACGGCCCCGGCCTCGCTTTCGCCGGCGTACCGGACGACGACGGTCACCGGGCCGAAGCACTCCTCCAGCAGCACCTCGTACGCGGGACCCGCCAGCAGGCTCGCGGCGGACACGGACAGGTAGCCCGCGCCGACGGTGTGCTCCCCGGCCGGGCCCGGCGTGACGGGCGCGGTGACGCCGGACAGCGCCGCCCGCTCGGCGACCCCGGCGATGAAGCCGTCCCGCATCCGGTGGTCGAGCAGGACGCCCGGACCGGTTTCGCCGAGGGCCTTGCCGAGGGCTTCGGCGAGCCGGTCCCCGGCCGCGCCCTCCGGGACCAGCACCAGGCCCGGCTTGACGCAGAACTGGCCCACGCCGAGGGTGACCGAGCCCGCCAGTCCGGCGCCGATCTCCTCGGCGCGCTCGGCGGCGGCGTCGGGGGTGACGACGACGGGGTTGAGGGAGCCGAGTTCGCCGTGAAAGGGGATGGGGACGGGCCGCGCGGCAGCCGCGTCGAACAGGGCGCGCCCGCCGCGCAGGGAGCCCGTGAACCCGGCGGCGGTGACCAGCGGGTGGCGGACCAGCTCCAGGCCCGCGTCGAACCCGTGGAGGACGGTGACCACTTCACCCGGCAGCCCGGTGGCCACCGCCGCCCGCCGCAGCAGCGAGGCGCACAGCTCGGAGGTGGCCGGGTGGTCGGGGTGCGCCTTGACGACGACGGGGCAGCCGGCGGCCAGTGCGCTCGCGGTGTCCCCGCCGGGGACGGAGAACGCGAGCGGGAAGTTGGAGGCGGCGTAGACGGCGACCACGCCGAGCGGCACCTTGTAGCGGCGCAGTTCGGGGCGCGGCGGGGTGAGGGAGGGGTCCGCCCGGTCGATCCGGACGTCGAGGTAGCCGCCGTCGGCGACGGCGTCGGCGAAGGCGCGCAGTTGGCCGGTGGTTCGGGCGAGTTCGCCGGTGAGCCGGGCCGGTCCGAGCGCCGTCTCGGCGTCGGCGGCCCCGACCACCTGCTCCGCGGAGGCGTCGAGCAGGTCGGCGGCGGCGCGCAGGAACGCGATGCGGGCGGTGCGGTCCGCGAGTGCCGTGCGGGCGGCGTGGGCCGCGCGGACGGCTTCGTCCACCTCGGGGGAGCCGGCTTCCACCGCAACCTGGGCCCGCTGCTTCCCGGTGCGGGGGTCCACACTCCAGACTGGTGTCCCTGCCATGCCGCACTGCCTCCTGGATCTACGCCGACCCGCGCGGTGGCGTTCAGTATTCTGAACGCCGTTCCGATGGGTGAATGATCTCCATCCGTTCCGGACTCTATTTCCGCGTCGTGCGCGTGACAAGAGACAAGAAGGGGCAGGAAGGCGAATGGCCAGAGGTGAGCGCATCGAGTTCGACACGGCCACGGGAACGGCCGCGGATGCTGCGGCGGCTGTGGCATCGGCTGACGCCGTGGCACCCGCGGCGGACGGGGGCGGCCGTTCGGGCGGCTCCGGTGGTGCGGGTGGTGCGGACGGCTCCGGTGAGTCCGCCGGGGTGGCGGGCGCGGCGCCGGCGGCCGTGAAGTCCGCCGTCCGCACGGTCGTGTTGCTGGAGCACTTCGCGGCGCGACCCGGGCTGCACAGCCTGGCCGACATCCAGCACGACCTCGGCCTGCCCAAGTCCAGCCTGTACATGCTGCTGCGCACGCTCGTGAACCTGGGGTGGGTGGAGACGGACGCCACGGGGACCCGGTACGGCATCGGCGTTCGGGCCCTGCTCGTCGGGAGTTCCTACATCGACGGGGACGAGGTGGTCGCCGCGGCCCGGCCCACTCTGGACCGGCTCTCCGAGGACACCACCGAAACGATTCATCTGGCCCGGATCGACGGGTGCAGCGTCGTCTACCTGGCCACCCGCCAGTCCCAGCACTACCTGCGGCCGTTCACCAGGGTCGGGCGGCGGTTGCCCGTGCACTCCACCGCGCTGGGCAAGGCGCTGCTCGCCACCCACTCCGACGAGGAGGTGCGCGCGCTGCTGCCGCGGCGGCTGGAGGCGGTCACCGAGCACACCGTCACCGACCGGGAGCGGCTCATCGAGGAACTGGCGATGGTGCGGGAGCAGGGCTACGCGGTGGACCGGGAGGAGAACACGCTCGGGCTGAGCTGCTTCGGGGTCGCCGTGCCGTACCGGACGCCCGCACGGGACGCGGTGAGCTGCTCGGTGCCGGTGGCCAGGCTCACCGCGGACCACGAGGAGGCGATCAAGGCCGCGCTGTTCGCGGCCCGGGACAGGCTGTCGGTGGTGACCCGGCGCATGTGAGGGGGGGAGCCGGGAGGGAGGGCGTCTCCCCCGCGTGGGGGAGACGGTTCACCTTCGCGGGGGAGGTGGCGGGGCGCCGGGCACGCGACTGTTGAGCCATGACGACACGAGCGGTGCGACAGACGACCGGCACGAAGACCCCGACCGACCGCACGGTCCCGGCCGACCCGACGGTCCCGGCCGACCCGACGACTCTGGCCGATTCGCCGACCCCGGTGAGCGGGGCCGAGCCGATCCGAAGGCTCCTGCGGGCGGCGGCCGTGATCGCCACCCTTCCGTACCTGGCCCTCAAGGCCGCCTGGCTGGCGGGGAGTCGCATCGGCATACCGGACGGCAGCGTGCTGCTGGATCCCGGACCGTTCTTCACCGTGGCCAACGCCGTCACACTGGTGATGGACGCCTGTGTGATCGTGCTCGCGCTGTTGCTCACCCGGCCCTGGGGCAGACGGGTGCCCGGCTGGCTGCTGGTCGTTCCCGTGTTCACGGCCACCGGGCTGCTCACCCCGATCGTGACCGGCTTCCCCGGCCAAATCCTCGTCAGGGCACTGGGTTGGGGGGCGGGTGATGCGGTGAAGGCCGCGCGGGCGCCGTTCCTCGACGACTGGGTGTACTTCGTCGTCTACCCCGGCTTCATCATCCAAGGACTCGCCCTGGCCGGGTTGTTCGTCCCCTATGCGCGCGAGCGCTGGGGCCGGTGCCTGCGGGGCGTGCTGGGCGCGCGGCTCCCGTCGCCCACGGGGGTGGTGGCGGGAGCCGCGGCTGCGGTCGGCGCAGCGGTGGGAGCGATACACCTGTACTGGGCCTTCGGCGGTACCGCCTGGCTGGATGCCGAGCGGGTGGCGCAGTACTCGGTGGAGAGCGGCCTGGTCTCGGCGGTCCACGGGCTGTGCGCGCTGGCGGCGGGTGTAGGGGCGCTGCTGCTGGCGCGGGGCGGGGCGATCACGGCCCGGTGGCCGCTGGCGCTCGCCTGGGTCGGGTCGTCGGCCGCGCTGAGCTGGGGGCTGTTCCTGTTCACGGCGATGCTGGCGCCGGAGGTCGGCGATCCCGAACGCACCTCGTCGGTGATCTTCGTGGCCTACATTGGCCAGGTGCTCGCCGGCTGCCTCTCCGCGGCCGTCCTGGCCCGGTTCACCCGCTCACGGCTCACGGCCTGAGGCGGCTGCCGGCGACGTCTGCGGGCGGGCCGGGGCCGGCACAACGGGGGCAGGGGCCGGACCGGGGCAGGGGCCGGACCGGGGGCAGGCGCCGGACCTGGCGGGGGCCGGGTACGGACGGAAGCAGGCAGGGGAACGAGGGGGTGGAGTGATGCGCACGGGGGTGCGGGTGGTGCGGCTGCCGGTCGGCCCGGGACGGCTGCTGGGGGCGCGGGCCCGGCTGCGCTGGGTGCACCTGGTACTCGGCGGGGCCCTGCTGATGCCGTACTTCCTGCTGGCGCAGGTGTTCGTCGGCGTTCTCGCCGGCGGGGTGAACGCGCTCGCCTCCACCCCGCTGATCTTCATCGCCTACGGGTTCTCGGTGCCGCTGGCGGCGGCGACCGCGGTCTTCGGGCTGGTCCGGCAGATGTCGGTGGTCGCGGTGCGGGCGCTGTGCGGGGTGCCAGGAGAGCTGCTGGCCGAGGGGCCGGCCCGGTCCTGGGCGGCCCGGGGGAGGACGGCCGTCTGGTGGTCCCTGCACCTGGGGGTCGGCGCGCTGGTCAGCGGGATGAGCCTCGCGGTGCCGCCCATGGCCGTGGTGATGATCCTGCTGCCGTTCGTGAGCGCGCTGCGCGAGGTGCCGGTCGGGTCGGGCTGGCTCAGCACCGCCGCCGATCCGTACGTCGCCCCGTTCCTCGGGTTCGGCCTGCTGGCGGGGCTCGTGCTGTGCGCCGCGGGGGCCGGGGCACTGCTGGCCCGACTCGCCCCCGTCCTGCTGGGGCCGACGCCGGCGGACCGGCTGGCCGCAGCCGAGGAGCGGGCCGCCGACCTCGCCGTGCGCAACCGGCTCGCCCGGGAGCTGCACGACGCGGTCGGGCACGCCCTGAGCGCCGTCACCCTCCAGGCGGTCGCCGCCCGACGGGTCCTCGACAGCGACCCCGCGTTCGTACGGGAGGCGCTGGCGGCGATCGAGGACACCACGCGGCGGACGGTGGGCGAACTGGACACCGTCCTGGGCCTGCTGCGGGACGGGGACCCGGCCCGGCCGGACGCCGCGCCCGCGCCGACCCTCGCCGCCGACCTGGGCGGGCTGCTGGACCGGACCCGCGCCTCCGGCACCACCGTCAGCGCCCACCAGGACCCCGGACCGGTGGGGGACTGGGCGCAGCTCCCGGCGATCGCCTCCCGTGAGGCGTACCGGATCGTGCAGGAGGGCTTGAGCAACGCACTGCGGCACGGCACCGGACCCGTCGAGCTGCACATCACCGTCACGGACCGGGGGGACGCGCGGGACGTGCCGGGAGGCAAGGACAGCGCACACCGCTCACTGGAGATCACCATGACCAATCCACCGGGAACCGGCGAGGGCGCCCCGCCCCGCACCGCCGGGGGCCGCGGGCTGCACGGGGCCGCCGAGCGGGCGGCCCTACTGGGCGGCCGCGTCGACGCCGGCCCGCACGACGGGATGTGGCGGCTGCGGGCCGTCCTCCCCCTCGGCGGGGGCACCGGTGGGAGCAGCGGCGGGGGCTCCCGATGAGCCGGCCGCCGTTGCGCATCGTGCTCGCCGACGACGAGCGGATGGTCCGCACCGCCCTGCGGGTCATCATCGACGCCGAACCCGATCTGGAGGTCGTCGGGGAGGCGGCCTCCGGCGCCGAGGCCGTCTCCGTGGTCCGGGAGCTGGCACCGGACGTGGTGCTGATGGACGTCCGGATGCCCGGGATCGACGGCATCCGGGCCACCGAGCAGATCCTCGCCACCCTGCCCGAACCGCCGCGGATCATGGTCGTGACCACCTTCGAGAACGACGCCTACGTCTACGACGCGCTGCGCGCGGGCGCCGCCGGGTTCCTCCTCAAGCGGGCCGACCCGGACGAGTTGCTCGGCGCGGTCCGGCTGGTGGCGCGGGGCGACTCGCTGCTGTTCCCGGCGGCCGTCCGCTCCCTGGCCGCCGCCCACGCGGCCGCCGCGCCCGGGGGCCGGGCCCCGTGGGTGGCCCGGCTCACCGACCGGGAGGCGGACGTACTGCGGCTGATGGCCAGCGGGCTGTCCAACCACGAGATGAGCGAACGCCTAGGGGTCGGGCCGCAGACCGTCAAGACGCACGTGGCCGCCGTCCTGTCCAAGACCGGTTCCCGTGACCGCACCCAAGCCGTCATCGCCGCCTACGAAGGAGGCTTCATCGTGAGGGGCGCCGCGAGGGGCGCCGTGAGGGGCGCCGCATCATGAAGAAAAGCTGAGAACCCGGCCACAAACGGGACAGGGCGGAACGCCCGGCCACGCTCGTACGTCCTTCCGGGAGATGAACAAGACGATCAGGCGTGCGTCGGTCTTCTGTCTGCTCCTCGTGCTGGCCCTGCTTCTCCGGGTCACCTGGGTGCAGGCCTACCAAGGCCAGGCCCTCGCAGACAACGAGAACAACCGGCGGAACCTCATCGGGCAGTACGAGAACCCGCTGGGCAACATCATCGTGGGCGGGGAGGCCATCACCGGCTCGGTCAAGACGGGCGGCAAGGACTTCGGGTACAAGCGGACCTACGTCGACGGTCCGCTGTACGCGCCCCTCACCGGCTTCAGCTCGCAGGCGTTCGGCACGAGCATGCTCGAAGGCGTGTACCAGAAGGTCCTCAACGGCTCGGACGACCGCCTGAAGACCGTGATGGACCTCCTCACCAACAAGCGGGCCTCGCCGGGCAACGTACTGACCACCGTCGACAAGGGCGTCCAGAAGGCCGCCTACGACGCGCTCCAGGGCAAGCAGGGCTCTGCCGTGGCGATCGACCCCGCGACCGGCGAGATCCTCGCCCTCGTGAACAACCCCTCCTTCGACCCGGGCCGCATCTCCGGTGCCAACGACACCGAGGCCTGGAAGGAGCTGTCCGCCGACAACGGCAAGGCCATGGAGAACGTGGCGCTGCGCAAGCCGCAGGCGCCCGGTTCCACCTTCAAGCTGGTCACGCTGGCCGCGGCCATCGAGAACGGGCTCGTCACGAACCTGGACGCACCGACGGGCACCCCCGACCCGTACACCATTCCTGGTACGAAGACCCTGCTGCCCAGCGAGGCGGGCTCCGCCGCCTGCAACAACGCCTCCGCGCGCACCGCGCTCCGGCTGTCCTGCAACAACGTCTTCGCCGAACTCGCGTCCAAGTTGGGTCAGGACAAGATGCGGGCGACGGCCGAGAAGATCGGCTTCAACACGAACGTCGAGACCCCGGTCACGACCCGGGTGCCGAGCAAGTACCCGTCGAAGAAGATGTCCGTCGACCAGGTCGCCCTCACCGGCATCGGCCAGTTCGACGTGCAGGCCACGCCGCTGCAGATGGCCATGGTGACCGCCGCGATCCAGAACGACGGCAAGCTCGTCGCCCCGCACTCGGTCTCCGAGGTCACCGACTCGGGCGGCACCGTGCTGGAGAGCTTCAAGAACCCGAAGGTCCAGCAGGTCATGAGCCCGAAGACCGCCGCCATGCTGCGGGACGCCATGCGGACGGTCGTCGCCGAGGGCGGCGGCAAGCCCGCGCAGGTGTCGGGCGCCGAGGTCGGCGGCAAGACCGGCACGGCCCAGCGCGGCGTGAAGAACAGCCTGCCGCCGCTGGCCTGGTTCACCTCGTACGGCAAGGCGAACGGCAAGCAGATCGCCGTCGCCGTCATGATCGAGAACTCGGACATGGACCGGTCCGAGATCGGCGGCGGCAGGCTGGCCGCCCCCATCGCCCAGAAGATGATGGACGCCTGGCTGAAGAAGTAGCCGCCTGCGGCACGCCCCCCCCGCGCCGGGAACCGACACGGTTCCCGGCGCGTTCCCGTTCCATGATCAGAGCCGCGCGTCCCGCTGACCTCGACGCCATAGCCGCCCTCCACGCCCGGGCCCGCGCCACCTACTACCGGGGCCGGATCCCCGAGGAGGCCTACGCGGGCGAAGCCGAACTCGCACGCTCCCGCGAGAACTGGTCCCTCGCCGTGGCCCGCACCGCAGCCGAGGGGCGGGTGCTGTGCGCCGAGGAGGACGGCCGGCTCACCGGGGTCGCCGCGTTCCGCACCGCCGCGGACGGGACCACCCTGACCCAGCTCCACGTCGACCCGGCGCACTGGCGGCGTCGGATCGGCACCGCCCTGCACGCCGCCTGCCTCGACGCCTGGCGCACCGCCGGCGTCGGCCGGGTCCGGTTGGAGGTGTACGAGCACAACGTCCGCGCCCAAGCCTTCTACACCCGCCACGGCTGGCGCCCCGACCCTGCCGTCCCCCGATCCGGCTCGCACCGCACCCTGTGGTTGGAGATCGGGCCCCCGTCCGGGGAATGAGACGCTCCGGGCGGTGGTTGAACGTGAAACCGCCTCGGGCCCCGCCGGGGCGCCATCTGAACCGGGAGAAGAAGGAACATGCGCGTCGAGATCTGGAGCGACATCGCTTGCCCGTGGTGCTACATCGGCAAGGCCCGCTTCGCCGAAGGGCTGGCCGGGTTCGCGCACCGCGACGAGGTGGAGGTCGTCTTCCGGTCCTTCGAGCTCGACCCGCACAGCACCAAGGGCGTGACCGCGCCCGTCGTGGAGATGCTCGCCAAGAAGTACGGCCGCACCCTCGACGAGGCGCGCGGCATGGAGGAGCACGTCGCGGCGACCGCCCGTGCCGAGGGGCTGGAGTACCGGACCGAGGGCCGCGACCACGGCAACACGTTCGACATCCACCGGCTGCTGCACCTGGCCGCCGCCCGCGGCCGCCAGGAGGCGCTGCTCGACCTGGCCTTCCGCGCGAACTTCGCCGAGGAGCGGTCCGTCTTCGACCCCGAAGTGCTGGTCGCGCTGGGCGTCGAGGCCGGGCTGGAGGAGGCCGAGGTCCGCACCGTCCTCGCGGACGACTCCGCGTACGCCGCACAGGTGCGGGCCGACGAGCGGGAGGCGGCCGAACTCGGCGCCAACGCCGTGCCGTTCTTCGTCCTGGACCGCCGCTACGGGATCTCCGGCGGGCAGCCGGCCGAGGTGTTCACCCGCGCCCTGGAGCAGGCCTGGGCCGGCCGCGAGCCGGCCGAGCCGGCTCCGACGGCCGACGCCTGCGACCCGGAAGGCGCCTGCGCCGTCCCCCAGGCCTGACGGCCCCGGCCCCGCCACCGCGCAGGGGGCCGGCCCGGCCGTCTTCCGACCCGTCCGGCCCCGGCCGTCTTCCGACCCGTCCCGCCCCGGCCGTCTTCCGACCCGTCCGGCCCCGGCCGTCTTTCGGCCCGTCCGGCCGGGGCCCGTGGGAGCCTGACGGGTCGGCTGACCTGCCGGGGGACGGCTCGGCGCGGTTCCGGGCGGCGAACCCGTACCGGGCCGGCGCGTTCGCACCGTCGGGCCGGGCACGGCCCGCCCCCCTGCCGGGACGCGGGCGGGGGCCAGCCGGCGGTCGCCGCCCAGGCCCCATCGGCTGCGGCTGGCCCCGGCCGGCTCCGTCGACAGGACCACCGCGAGGCCGCGAGGGCGGTTCGCACCGCCTCCCGGGATGCGGCCGGGCCGTAGTGGTTGACCCGAACCATGTCCCCGGCGAGGGCCCCCGCCGCGACCGGGGCCGACGGCCAAGGCGTCCGGACGCCTTGGCCGCCACCGACGAGGCGTCCCCACGCGCAGCGTCGCGGCCACCGGCGCCGCCTCCGCGGCACGCACCACGTACGGGGTGGAGCCGAGCGCCGCCGCACCGGCCCGGGTGGCTGCCGCTGGCGTCGCATGACGGGGTGTCACCGCACCCAGGCCCCCGGCCGTGATCCGGTCCGGGCGGGTCTCCACCGGGAGCGTCTCCAGCAGCGCCGGCGCGTGCAGCAGGGCCGTGCGGCCGCCGTCGATCCAGCGCTCCTTGCAGTCCGGCGAGGACAGGTACGAGCGGCCCGGCGCGGCTGGGTTCCGCGCGAACCGCTCCCCGGCCCGCTTAGGACAGCGACACGGCCCGAATGTCCGCCGGGCCGTCCAACAGCTACTGCGCGCCGCTCGCGCACAGGTCGCCGACGCCCACGCGTCCTGCTGAACCGGGCCGCGCCCCCGCCGCGGACGCACCCCTCCAGCGGCGGCTGCGCCTCGCCTGGGCCTAGGTCGCCGGACGGGCCCATCGGGCGCGCACGTACAGTGCGGGCATGACCGATGACGTGCTGCATGTGAAGGGGCGGGTGCTCGTCGGACCCGAGGACGTGCGCGACGAGCTCTGGGTGGTCGGCGGCCGGATCTCCTACGAGCGTCCGGCCGGTGCCCGCGATACGACCACGGTGTCCGGCTGGGTCCTGCCGGGCCTGGTCGACGCGCACTGCCACGTGGGGCTGGACGCCCACGGCCCGGTCGACGCGGAGACCGCCGAACGGCAGGCCCTGACGGACCGCGACGCCGGCACCCTGCTCATCCGCGATGCCGGCTCTCCCTCCGACACGCGCTGGATCGACGACCGGGACGACCTACCGAAGATCATCCGGGCCGGCCGGCACATCGCCCGCACCCGCCGCTACATCCGCAACTACGCCCACGAGATCGAGCCCGCAGACCTCGTCGCGTACGTCGGCCGCGAGGCGCGGCGCGGAGACGGCTGGGTGAAGCTGGTCGGCGACTGGATCGACCGGGAAGCCGGCGACCTGACGGCCTGCTGGCCGCGCGCCGAGGTCGAGGCGGCCATCGCCGAGGCGCACCGGCTGGGCGCCCGGGTCACCGCGCACTGCTTCGCGGAGGACTCGCTGCGCGATCTGGTCGAGGCCGGCATCGACTGCATCGAGCACGCCACCGGGCTCACCGAGGACACGATCCCGCTGTTCGCGGAGCGCGGGATCGCGATCGTCCCGACCCTGGTCAACATCGCCACGTTCCCGAAGCTGGCGGCGGGCGGCGAGACCAAGTTCCCCCGCTGGTCGGCGCACATGCGGCGGCTGCACGAGCGCCGGTACGACACCGTGCGCGCGGCCTGGGACGCGGGCATCGCGGTGTACGTCGGCACGGACGCGGGCGGCTCCCTCCCGCACGGCTTGGTCGCGGACGAGGTGTCGGAGCTGGTGCGGGCCGGGATCCCGCCCCTGGAAGCCCTGTCGGCGACGACGTGGGCGGCGCGCGAGTGGCTCGGCCGGCCCGGGCTCACCGAGGGCGCGCCCGCGGACCTCGTGGTGTACGGCAGCGACCCGCGGGCCGACGTACGGGCGCTGGCGCAGCCGCTGCGGGTGGTCGTCGACGGCAGGGTCCGCGCCTGAGGGCGGCGCCCGAGCGCGGCGCGGCGGGGCGGGGTGCGGCGGGGCGGGGTGCGACGGGGCACTGGGGCTCCCGTGGGACGGGGGCCACGGTTGACGTCGCGGGTTGACCGCACGGTTGACGCCGTGGTTGACATCGCGTGACCCGGACGTCCCGGCGGTCGTTATCCCTGGCCGACCGGGCTCCGGCGCCGGGGCTACCCGTACGTGCGTGTGGCGGAAATGAACTCCCGTGCCTTCTGATGCAGAACTAATCGAATGCGTGCGTGGAAACCACCCGTTGGGATGAACTCACCTCAGGTGGCTGTCCCTTCACTCTCCGTGCGTAAAAGATTCCGGGGGTAGTAGGCCGTCCGGGCGCGATGTCCCCCATTGGCGCGCGACGGCTCCCGTCTCCCTGGGGGTTTCCCACCGTGAACCGCAACACCTTCCGCACGCCCGCGGCCGCCCTGCTCGCCGTGGGAGCGGTCGCCCTGCTGGCCGCCCCGCCCGCCGCCGCCACGGGCGGCACGGGCGGCACCGGCGCAGGCTCCGCCGCGGGCGGGGGCAAGGCCGGCGCTGCCGTGCTGCGCGCCGGACTGGACGTGGGCCTGCTCAACAAGGCCGTCCACGTCCCGCTGAAGACCACCCTGAACGAGGTCAGCGCACCGGCGACCGCCGAGAAGACCGCCCTCACCGTCGCCGTGGACGGGGCCGAGGGCGGCAAGCCGGTCAGCGTGCTGCGTGCCGACGTGGCCACCTCCAAGGCCACCGCGGACCAGCAGCGCGCCGTGGCCGAGGCCAACCTCGCCCACGCCGAGGTGCACGTCCCCGGACTGCCCGCGCTCTCCCTGATCGAGGTGGAGAAGGTGACCTCCAAGGCCGTCTGCGAGGCCGGGAAGAAGCCGCAGGCCGAGGCCAACGTGCTCGGCGCGGCCACCGTGCTCGGCAAGAAGGTCACCCTCTCCGCCGGCGGCCCGACCAAGGTGGAGGTCCCGGGGGTCGGCCTGGTCAGCATGGACCTCTCCGCCAAGGAGACGACGTCCACCACCGCCGCCGCGGCCGCGCTCCGGCTCAAGGTGTCGGTGAACCCGCTGAACCTGAACGTGGCGCAGGTCGACGGCGAGATCGTCCTCGCGGAGGCACGGTGCGAGTCCCCGGCCGGTCCGCCCCCTTCCGCGGGCCCCGGCACCAAGCCCGCCGCCGCCCCGGGCGGGCAGCCCGACATCAAGCCGCAGACTGGCGCCTCCGGCACCGGGTCGGGAATCACCACGGACGCCAACCTGGCCGAGACCGGCGGCGGTTCGTCCACCCCGTACGTCGCGGGCGGCGCACTGGTCCTGCTGGGCACCGGAGCGGTCGCGCTGGTCGTGACCCGGCGCAGCCGCACCCCATAGCACCGGGCGCGGCACCACCGCAGCACCGGGGCGCGGACCCGGCCCGGCTGGAGGGGGCGGGCCGGGTCAGCGCGTCGCGCGCTGCAGGCCCTGCTTGTCGGCCCCGCGCGACAGCACGGCCTCGCTGATCTGCTTGTCGACCGCGGCGTACTCCGACCGCCCGGCCGCACCGGACCCGCCGCCGTCGGCGGCGCAGGAGGTGCACACCACGCGGAACGGACCGCCCCGGTCCGAGAACTGGGTCAGGTACTCGGCCTTGACCACCTCCCAGCGGCCCGGGTGGGCGGCAGACGGGGAGAAGGTGAACCGCGGGATCGACGACATGTTGCCGCGCAGCTTCTCGGGCTCGTAGAAGCTCGCGATCTGGTCGCCCATGCCGAAGACCACCCAGGTGCCGTTGATCTTCTCGTAGGGCTGCGGCACGTGGTTGTGCGTGCCGAGGATCAGGTCGATGTCGGGGAGGCCGTCCGGACCGCGCGAGGCGGTGAGGGCCTGCGCCAGGTCGCGCTGCTGCTGGTCGGGCGCCGTCTGCCACTCGGTGCCCCAGTGGATGCTGAGGACGACCACGTGCGCCCCGGCCGCCCGCGCCGCCCGCGCGTCGGCGATGATCCGGTTCTGGTCGAGGAGGTTGACCGCCCACGGCTTGCCGGACGGCAGCGGGATGCCGTTCGTGCCGTACGTGTAGTCCAGCTGGGCGACCTTGGCGCCACCCGCGGAGAGCACCGCCGGGGCCTTGGCCTCCTCGGCGCTGCGGGCCGAGCCGACGTGCTTGATGCCGACCCGGTCGAGGTGGTCGAGGGTGCGGACGAGACCGTCGTAGCCGTCGTCCAGCGTGTGGTTCGAAGCGGTCGAGCAGCTGTCGTAGCCGGCGTCCTTCAACGCGTCGGCCAGCTGGTGCGGGGCCTTGAAGGCCGGGTACCCGGTGTAGGGGCCGCCGGGCCGGCCGTACGGTATCTCGTGGTGGCATATCGCCAGGTCGGCGGCGGCCACCAGGGGCTTGACCCCGGCGAGTATCCCGCGGAAGTCGTGGCTCTGGCCGCTGCCCTTCGCGTCGTCCGCCGCCTGCTGGATGATCGACGGGTACGGGATCGTGTCCCCCGTCGCGAGCAGCGTGAACGGGCGGGCGTCGGCCGGCGCGGCAGGCCCCGCCCGGTCCTCGCCCTTGTCCTTGTTCTTCCCCTGGCCGGACGTGCCGCCGGCGAGCCGCTGCTCGCCGGATGCGCCGCCGTCCTTGCCGCCCCCGTCGAACAGGGCGGGGACGGCGAACACCGCGCCGCCCGCCACTGCCAGTCCTGCCACTGCCACGCCTGCCTTGGCGGCTGCCTTCATCGCGGATCCCCCCGGTGACTCCGTGCCGATGCGCAGATCATCACCCACACGACCCCGTACCGCCAATCGGGGACGCCCGGCACATTTCGCTGAGCCGCAGGTCAGAGCGCTGCGCCGGCGCCGGGGTGGGCGGCGGGCGGCTCAGGGGGACGTCAGGGCGAGCGCGTGGTCCATGGCCTGCAGCAGGCGGCCCGTCGTCGCGCGGTCGCGCACCGCCAGCCGGAGCCAAGAGTCGTCCAGGCCCGGGAAGGTGTCCCCGCGACGGACCGCGAAGCCGAGGTTCCGCAGGCGGGTGCGCACCTCCGCCGCCCCCGGCACGCGGATCAGCACGAACGGGCCCTCCGCCACCCCCGACACCGTGATCTCCTCGAACTCGGCGAGCCCGGCCAGCAGATGGGCCCGGTCCACCGCGATCTGCCGGGCCGCGGCCTCCGCCTCCGCCAGCGCCTCCGGCGTCACGCACGCCTCGGCCGCCACCAGGGCCGGCGTCGACACCGGCCACAGCGGCTGCGCGGCCGCCAGCTTCGCGATCACCTCCGGCTCGGCCAGCACGTAGCCCACCCGCAGCCCCGCCAACCCCCAGGTCTTCGTCAGGCTCCGCAGCACCACCAGCCCCGGGACGTCCGTCCGCCCGGCCAGCGCCTCCCGCTCGCCCGGGACGGCGTCCATGAACGCCTCGTCCACGACCAGCACCCGGCCCGGCCGGGCCAGCGCGGCCAGCGTCGCCGCCGGGTGCAGGACCGACGTCGGGTTGGTCGGGTTGCCGACCACCACCAGGTCCGCCTCCTCCGGCACCGCCGCCGGGTCCAGTCGGAAACCGTCCGCCGCCCGCAGCACGACCCGCTCCACCCGGTGCCCCGCGTCCCGCAGCGCCGCTTCGGGCTCCGTGAACTGCGGGTGCACCACCACCGGCTGCTTCGCGTCCAGGGCCCGCGCGATGAGGACGAACGCCTCCGCGGCCCCGGCCGTCAACAGCACCCGCTCGACCGGCAGCCCGTGCCGGTCCGCCACCGCCGCGCGGGCGGCACGCCCGTCCGGGTACGCGGAGAGGACGTCGAGCGAAGCCGCGATGCGCTGCTTGAGCCAGGCCGGGGGCATGTGCGCCCGTACGTTCACCGCGAGGTCCACCAGCGACGCCCCGTCACCCCGCACCTCCGCGTCCCCGTGGTGCCGCAGGTCGTGCGCCTGCGCCGTGGCCACCGCGCAGGTCGCGGCCACCGACCGCCGCTTCGGGACGAGGAGTTCGCCGCCGGTCGCGAGCGCGGCGGCTTCCGCCACCGAGGAGGTCCCTGCGGCGTCGCGCGCCACGTCCGAGGGGTGCGGCACGGAGATCCCGGCCAGCTGCTCGGCCGGGTAGCTCAGCAGTGGCACGCCGAAACGTTCCGCCGCACCCGCGATCCCCGCCTCGCAGGCCTTCGACTCCACCGTGGCCAGTGCCTTCACCGCGCCGGCGGACAGCCCGGCCCCGCGCAGCGTCTCCTCGACCAGGGCGCAGACCTCGGCCACGGACACCCCGGCCCGTCCGCCGACCCCGACCACCAGCTTCGTCGCGTAGTCACCCACCGGGATCAAGCCCCCTCCGTAGTCGTCAATGCTGCGTCGCCCGCGGCCCGCGCGCGGATGTGCACGCGCGGCCCGCAGTCGGTATTCAGGGGCACATGGCCGTGATCGTGGCGCTGGGCGCGTTCCTGATGACCCTCGCGGGCGGGTGGACGGCGCAGCGCGTCAACGACCGCCGCCACCTCGTCCTGGGCCTGGCCGGCGGGCTGATGCTCGGCGTGGTCGGTCTCGACCTGCTGCCCGAATCGTTGGGGGCGGCCGGCCGCCCCGTGTTCGGGGTCCCGCTCGCCCTGCTGCTCTTCGTCGCGGGCTTCCTCACCGCGCACCTCGGGGAGCGCCTGCTCGCCGTGCGCCACGCCGCGCACGGCGCCGAGAACGGCCGCGTCCCGCAGGTCGGCCTGGCGGCGGCCGCGGCGATGGTCGGCCACAGCCTCGCCGACGGGGTGGCGCTGGGCGCCGCCTTCCAGGTCGGCGGGGGGATGGGGCTCGCCGTGGCACTGGCCGTGGTCACCCACGATTTCGCCGACGGCTTCAACACGTACACCCTCACCCGCGTGTACGGGAACGCCCGCCGCCGGGCCCAGCTGATGCTGCTGGCGGACGCCGCGGCCCCGGTGGTGGGCGCGGCGTCCACTCTGCTGTTCACCCTTCCGGAGGAACCGCTCGGGGCGTACCTCGGCTTCTTCGGCGGGGCACTGCTCTACCTCGCGGCCGCCGAGATCCTGCCCGAGGCGCACCACGAGCACCCGGCGCTGTCCACGCTGCTGTGCACGGTGGGCGGGGTGGCCGGGATCTGGCTCGTGGTGGGCCTGGCGGAATGAGCTCACGGGCGGGACGCCGCCGCTCCCGTGAAGCGGCGGGCGACGGAGGGCTCCGCCGCCCAGTGCGTGTGCAGGTAGCTGGCGTGCACGCCCTGCCGGACGAACCCCTCGACGCGCCGCTCCGAGTGCGTGAACCCCCAGGCGGGGGTGTCGCCGGCGCCCGGCTCGATCACCGTGCGGTGGAACTCGTGGCCGCGCAGCCTGGTTCCGGCCGCGGCGAGGGAGCTGTCCGACACGGCCACGGCCTCGCGGTAGCCGAGGGTCAGGCGTTCCGACATCCGTGCGTCGGCGTCCAGCACCCCGCACATGGGCTTCCCGTCGAGGCTCCGCGCCAGGTAGAGCAGCCCGGCGCACTCGGCGGCGATCGGACCGCCCGCCGCCGCGAAGTCCGCGACGGCCTTGCGCAGCGGCTCGTTGGCGGCGAGTTCGGGGGCGTACACCTCCGGGAACCCGCCGCCGATGACCAGGCCCGCGGTGTGCTCGGGCAGCTGCTCGTCGCGCAGCGGGTCGAAGGTGACGACCTCGGCGCCGGCCGCGGCGAGCAGCTCGGTGTGCTCGGCGTACGAGAACGTGAACGCCGCCCCGCCGGCGACGGCGACCACGGGCCGCCCCGAACCCCGGCCCGCCGCAGGCCCGTCGGCCCCGGCCGTGACCGTCGCACCGGTCCCGACTGCGGCCAGCGCGCCCTCCGGCGACCAGGCGGCACAGTCCAGCGCCGGCGCCGACCGGGCCAGCGCCAGCAGCGCCTCCAGATCGCAGCCGGCCCGGACCTGCTCCGCCAGTGCAGCCACCGAAGCGACCGCGTCCGCCCGGCGCTCGGCCACCGGCACCAGACCCAGGTGCCGCGACGGCGCCGACACCTGCGGCGCCCGCCGCAGGACGCCCAGCACCGTGGTGCCCGCCTCCTCCAGCGCCTCCCGCAGCATCGCCTCGTGCCGGTCGGACCCGACCTTGTTGAGGATCACCCCGCCGAGCCGCACCTGCGGGTCGAACGACGCGAACCCGTGCACCAGGGCCGCCACCGACCGCGACTGCGAGGAGGCGTCCACGACGAGCACCACCGGTGCCCGCAGCAGCTTCGCGACCTGCGCCGTCGACGCCAGCTCACCGCGCCCCGCGGCCCCGTCGTACAGCCCCATCACGCCCTCGACGATCGCGAGGTCGCAGCCGGCCGCCCCGTGCGCGAACAGCGGAGCCACCAGCTCCGGCCCGCACAGATACGCGTCCAGGTTGCGCCCCGGCCGCCCCGTGGCCAGGGCGTGGTAGCCGGGGTCGATGTAGTCGGGGCCGGCCTTGTGCGGGGAGACGGCCAGCCCGCGTCCCGTGAAGGCCGCCATCAGACCCGTCGCCACGGTGGTCTTGCCGCTGCCCGACGAGGGCGCGGCGATCACCAGGCGCGGGACGCCGAACACCTGCGAGGTCACCACTCGATGCC
Organism: Streptomyces sp. NPDC059851; assembly: GCF_042732005.1. Taxonomy (NCBI): domain Bacteria; kingdom Bacillati; phylum Actinomycetota; class Actinomycetes; order Kitasatosporales; family Streptomycetaceae; genus Streptomyces; species Streptomyces sp. NPDC059851. Next base: position 50,352 of record NZ_JBHWJJ010000009.1, read on the forward strand.
CTTCTGGCCCTTCTGGCCCGCGTCCATCGGGTGCTTGACCTTCGTCATCTCCGTGACGAGGTCGGCGAACTCCATCAGCTTCTCCGGCGCGTCCCGACCCGTGATGACCACGTGCTGGGTGCCGGGCCGGTGGCGGAGCACCTCGATGACCTCGTCGACGTCGATCCACCCCCACTTCATGGGGTACGCGAACTCGTCCAGCACGTACAGCCGGTGCGTCTCGGCGGCCAGATCGCGCTTGACCTGCTCCCAGCCCTCCTTGGCCGCCTGCTCGTTGTCGAGCTGCGCGTCCCGCTGGACCCAGGACCAGCCCTCGCCCATCTTGTGCCAGACGACGCTGCCGCCCTCGCCGGAGGCGCCGAGCACCTTCAGCGCGTTCTCCTCGCCGACCCTCCACTTGGCCGACTTGACGAACTGGAACACCCCGATGGGCCAGCCCTGGTTCCAGGCGCGCAGCGCCAGCCCGAACGCCGCCGTCGACTTGCCCTTGCCCGGCCCGGTGTGGACGAGGACGAGCGGGCGGTTGCGGCGCTGGCGGGTGGTGAGTCCGTCGTCGGGGATGACGGTCGGCTGTCCCTGCGGCATTACGCTGCCCTCCTGTTGGTGTGCGATGACGACGGCGCCATCGCCGACGTGCGTACGTTCTTCACGAGCCCGGCCAGCGCGTCGGCCCGCAGCCCCTCCAGCGTCACGGCCGGCCCGCCGAGGTCCGCGGCCAGCACCCCGGCCAGGCCCAGCCGGACCGGCCCCGTCTCGCAGTCCACGACCACCGAGGCGACCCCCTCGGCCGCCAGCAGCCGGGCGCTGCGTGCCGCGAGCGTGCGGGCGTCGCCGGCGAGGGTGCCGGCCGAGGTGGCCCGCCCGTCGGTGACGACCACCAGCAGCGGGCGCCGGCTCGGATCCCGCAGCCGCTCGACCCGCAGCACCTCACGGGCCTTCAGCAGGCCCGCGGCGAGCGGGGTCCGGCCACCGGTCGGCAGCCGCTCCAGCCGGGCCGCGGCCGCGTCCACCGAGGAGGTGGGCGGCAGCGCGAGGTCGGCGCCGGCGCCGCGGAAGGTGACCAGTCCGACCTTGTCGCGGCGCTGGTAGGCGTCCAGCAGCAGCGACAACACCGCGCCCTTGACCGCACCCATGCGCTGCCGGGCCGCCATCGAGCCGGAGGCGTCGACGACGAAGAGCACGAGGTTGCCCTCGCGGCCCTCCCGGGTGGCCTGCCGCAGGTCGTCCTTGCGGACGACGAGCCCGCGGCCGCTGCGCCCGCGCGCCTTCTGGTGCGGGGCGGCGGCGTGCAGGGTCGCCGCCAGGTGCAGTTTCGTCAGCTGGCCGCGGGGGCGCTGGGCGCCGGTGGTGCGGCCGTGCGCGGTGCGGGCCCGGGAGCGGCGCCCGGACGCGCCCTCGCCGAGGCCCGGCACGCTGAACACCTTCGTCCGGAACGGCTCCCCGGCCCGTACGGCGGCCTGCTCGGGGGAGTCCCCGCCCTGCCCGGCGGCGGGCTGCGGTGCGGATGGCTGCGGGGCGGGGGAGTCGGCGACCTCCGGGGCATCGGCGGAGTCGGGCGACTCATGGGACGCCTCCGGCGCCTCGGGCCCGGCCTGCGGGGGGACTCCGCCGCCGTCGGGGCCGCCACCGCCGCCGTCGGGGCCGCCACCGCCGCCGTCGGGGCCGGCGCCGTCGCCGTCGCCGTCGTCGTCCGGGCCCTCGGGGTCCGGCTCCGGGTCCGGCTCGGGCTCCTCGTCGGCGAAGCCGTCCAGGATCTCATCGAGCTTTTCCTGGTCGAGCCCCGGCGCGTCGAAGGGAGCCCGCCGACGGCGGTGGGGGAGGGCCAGCAGTGCGGCCTGCCGCACGTCCTCCTTGAGCACTGCCGTACGCCCGGCCCAGGCGGCCAGCGCGGTCGCCGTGCGGGCCATCACGATGTCGGCGCGCATGCCGTCCACTTCGAAGCCGGCACAGACCGCCGCGATCATGAGCAGCGCGTTGTCGCCGAGCCGGACCTTCGACAGCAGGGCCCGCGCGGCGACCACCCGGGTCCGTACGTCGGCCTCGTCACCGGCCCAGCGGGCGGCGAAAGCCGTGGGGTCGTCCTCGAAGGCGAGCCTGCGCCGGACCACCTCGACGCGCTGCCCCGGCTCCCGGGAGGCGGCCACCTCCACGGTCAGCCCGAACCGGTCGAGCAACTGCGGGCGAAGCTCGCCCTCTTCCGGGTTCATCGTGCCGACGAGCAGGAACCGGGCGGCGTGCCGGACGGACACTCCTTCGCGCTCGATGTGGCAACTGCCCATGGCGGCCGCGTCCAACAACGAGTCCACCAAGTGGTCATGGAGCAGATTGACCTCGTCGACGTAGAGAATGCCGCGGTGCGCGGCGGCGAGCAGGCCCGGCTCGAAGGCCTTCACCCCGTCGGCGAGGGCCCGTTCGATGTCGAGCGCGCCGACCAGGCGGTCCTCGGAGGCGCCGACCGGCAGCTCCACCATCCGCGCGGGTCGTGCCGTACCGGGGCCCGGCTCGTGGGGGCCGTCGGGGCAGGCCGGGTCCGGGACGGCGGGCGCGCAGCTGAAGCGGCAGCCGGGCACGACGTCGACCTCCGGCAGCACGGCGGCCAGCGCACGGACCGCCGTCGATTTGGCCGTGCCCTTCTCACCGCGCACCAGGACCCCGCCGACCGCAGGGCTGATGGCGTTCAGCAGCAGCGCCAGCCGGAGGTCGTCCTGGCCGACCACGGCCGAGAAGGGGAAGAGGGCGCTGCTCATGAACCGATCACTCCTTCGAGTGGCTTGTCGACGATGCGCACGCTCATGCGTCCGGGGAGAACCGGACCCGCTGCATGCTCCCTGCCCCGGCAGGGCTGACCCGCTCCTGCACGACCACCTGGTCGAGGTGCTCCCGTGCTCCCCGCACGTGCGGGGACGGTGGTGGTCATGGTGCTCCCGGCGGGAGGAACGGGAGGCCGACGGGGGCGCCGGCCTCGATGAGGCGGAGCAGGGCTCCGGTGTCGGCGTGCTCCTCGATCAGGTCGCCGAGCAGGTCCAGCTGCTCCTCCCGGAGCCCCGCGAACGAGGTGTCCGGGGCCGGGACGAAGCGCCGTCCGGCCGCGGCCGCGACCTCGCGCAGGAAGGCCCGGCGGAAGGCGTCCGACTCCAGCGACCCGTGCCAGTGCGTCCCCCAGACCGACCCCACCCGGCAGCCGTCCAGGAACGGCTCCCCGCCCAGCACCTCGGCGACCCCGTGGTGGATCTCGTACCCGTCGACGGGCTCGCCCAGCGCCGAGCCCGTCGGCCGGGCCAGGGTCTTCTCCTGCGCGAAGCGGACCCGTACCGGCAACAGCCCGAGCCCCTCGACGACGCCCGCCTTCGACTCGACCTCGTCCTCGATACGCTCGCCGAGCGCCTGGAAGCCGCCGCAGATGCCGAGCACCGGCCGGCCCTCCGCGGCCCGCCGCGCCAGGGCGTCGGCCAGTCCGCGCTCGCGCAGCCACTGCAGGGCCTTCACCGTGCCGCGGGTGCCGGGTACGACGACGAGGTCCGCGTCGGCCAGCTCCTCGGCCCGGTCCACGAACCGCACCACCACGCCCGGCTCCGCCGCCAGGGCGTCGACGTCCGTGAAGTTGGACATCAGCGGCACCGCGCAGACCGCGACCCGCAGCACGTCCTCGCCGACCGGCGGGGCGACGACCGACTCGCGCACGGCGCCGCGCAGGGAGACCCGCAGGCCGTCCTCCTCGTCGATGCCGAGCCCGTGCCGGTACGGCAGGACCCCGTACGTGGCCCGGCCGGTGATCGACCGGAGCATCTCCATCCCCGGCTCCAGCAGCGACACGTCACCGCGGAACTTGTTCACCAGGTAGCCGGCGATCAGGGACTGGTCCTGCTCCGACAGCAGTGCCGTCGTCCCGAAGAAGGAGGCGAAGACCCCGCCCCGGTCGATGTCCCCGACCACGACCACCGGGAAGCGCGCGGCCCGCGCGATGCCCATGTTCACGATGTCGGTCCGGCGCAGGTTGATCTCGGCCGGACTGCCCGCCCCCTCGCAGATCACGGCGTCATACGTGCCCCGCAGCTGCTCCAGGCAGTCCGTGACGACGCCGAGCAGCTGCTCCTGCCGGCCGCCGTGGTAGCCGCGCGCGCTCATCTCGCCCACCGGCTTTCCCAACAGCACCACCTGGCTGCTGCGGTCGCTGCCGGGCTTGAGCAGGACCGGGTTCATCAGCGCGGTCGGCTCCACGCCCGCCGCCTGCGCCTGCATGGCCTGGGCCCGCCCGATCTCGGCGCCCTCGCGGGTCACGAACGAATTGAGCGACATGTTCTGCGCCTTGAACGGCGCCACCTTCACGCCCTTGCGGACCAGCCAGCGGCAGATGCCCGCCGTGACCACGCTCTTGCCCGCGTCCGACGTCGTACCGGCGACGAGGAGTCCCCCCGCCCGCTTCCGGCCGCTCATGTCCGTCCCCTCCCGTACGTCCCCGACTTCCCCGACTTCCCCGGTGTGCCCGGCCCCCCGGGCCTGCCGGGCCGTCGCGACACCGCGTACCGCAGTGCCACGCAGGTCCCCAGCGCCAGCCACGTCACCTGTTGCGAGAGCCGTACCGCCCGCTCGATGTCCGCGAGCTCCACCGGCCGGCCGGCCGCGCCGTTCAACACGGCCCGGTGCTCGACCCGCCCGCCGTACGAGAGGGTGCCGCCCAGCCGTACGCCGAGGGCCCCCGCGAAGGATGCTTCCACCGGCCCGGCGTTGGGGCTCGGGTGCTCGGCGGCGTCGGCGCGCCAGGCCCGTACGGCCCCCCGCCGGTCCGGGCCGGCGACGACGGCCGCCAGTGCGGTCAGCCGGGCGCCGGGCCAGCCCGCGAGATCGTCGAGCCGGGCGGAGGCCCAGCCGTAGCGCAGGTGGCGGGGCGACTTGTGGCCGACCATCGCGTCGAGGGTGTTCACGGCGCGGAAGGCGAGCAGCCCGGGGACGCCGGCGACGGCGCCCCACACCAGGGCCCCGACCACTGCGTCGGAGGTGTTCTCGGCCACCGACTCCACGACGGCGCGGGCCATCTGCTGCTCGTCCAGGGCCTGCGGGTCGCGCCCGCACAGGTGCGGCAGCCGCTCGCGCGCCACTTCGGCGTCCCCGGCAGCGAGCGCCCCACCGATGGCGCGGGCCTCCCGCCCCAGGGTGGTGCCGCCGACGACGGCCCAGGTGGCGGCGGCGGTCACGGCGATCCGGGCGGCCGCGGACCGGGAGCGCACGGCGCGGGCGGCCAGCGCGCCGACGGCGGCTGCGCCCCCCGCGCAGACGAGGGTGTGGACGACGCCGCGGGCGCGGTCGTCGCGCCACAGGGCGCGTTCGACGGCGGCGGCGGCCCGTCCGAAAGCGGCCACGGGGTGCCCGCGGCGCGGATCCCCGAGGATCCGGTCGCCGATCAGGCCCGCCGTGGCGCCGTACGCGAAGACGCGATCGGCACGCATGGTTGCAGGTATGTCCTCACTCAGGGTCCGCGCCCTGGTTCGACGTGTCCGGCGGCGAGAGTTCCTGGCTCCCGGACCGCACGTGCCGCGTGCGCCCCGGTGACAGTGGCGGGACCGCGCCGGAATCTCACCGGACTTCCTCTCCGTGCCGCCGTGATGGCCCGGGCAGTCCACCACGCACCGCGAACGCCCGTCAACTCGCCGTTGACCTGCGGCGAGGCAGGTCACACGGGACCGCCGCGGACACGGTCGCGGACGCGGTCGAGGACGCGGTCGAGGACGCGGTCGCGGACGCGTCGGGATCCGGCCGGGGGCACGGGAAAGCTCCCCCCGGAGGACCCGGAGGGAGCTTTCGCGCGTGTTGCCCGGTGTTGCCCGGTGTTGGCCCGGGCCGTCAGCTGACGATCAGGTAGATGCCGTAGGCGATGGCCGCGGTGACGACCGCGAAGCAGGCGTACGCGCCGCTGCGCGCCAGGGTGGCGGCGCCGCCCTGCTCGACGGCTGCTTCGTGCTTCGACAGGCCCACCAGGCCCAGGGTGAACAGGGCCACGAGGGCGACGGTGGCGGAGAGGCTGACACCGAAGACGGAGCCGAGGGCTGCCCAGTCGATCTTCATACTGCGGATTCCTCTGTCGTTCGCGGGGGTCAGACCGTGGCCGCGGGGGCCGTGGGGCTGGTCGAGGCGGGGGCCGGGATGGTGGCCTTCAGCTCCTCGCCCGCCACGGCGGCGGCGGTCGGCGGGACGGTGACGGCGGCCATGGCCGTGGTGACCACGCCCGGGGCCTCGGCGTCGGCCGGCTGGACGTCATTGACGTTGTTGTGGTCGACGACCTTGCGGCGCGAGATCAGCCAGATGGCCAGGCAGGAGCCGACGAGGAAGACCGTCACCGCGGCGATGCCGACGTCACCGGTGCGCATGACGAACTCGGCGAGCGCGGAGACCAGGGCGGCGGCCGGCAGGGTCAGGCCCCACGCGACGAACATGCGGGTGGCGGTGGACCAGCGGACCACGCCGCCCTTGCGGCCGAGGCCGGCACCCATGACCGCGCCGGAGCAGGCGTGGGTGGTGGAGAGGGAGAAGCCGAGGCTGGAGGAGGCCAGGATGACGCTCGCGGCCGAGGTCTGGGCGGCGAAGCCCTGCTGCGGCTGGAGGTCGGTCAGGCCCTTGCCCATGGTGCGGATGATGCGCCAGCCGCCGAGGTAGGTGCCGAGGGCGATGGCCACGCCGGCCGAGACGATGACCCAGACCGGCGGGTTCGCACCCGAGTCCAGGGCGCCGCCGGCGACGAGCGCCAGGGTGATGATGCCCATCGTCTTCTGCGCGTCGTTGGTGCCGTGCGCGAGGGAGACGAGGCCGGCCGAGGCGATCTGGCCGGCGCGGTAGCCCTTCGCGGAGGTCTTCTCGCCGACCCGGCCGCCGAGCTTGTACGTGACGCGGGCGGCCAGCATCGAGGCGACACCAGCCACGACCGGCGCGGCGACGGCGGGGATGAGCACCTTGGTGACGACGACGTCACCGTTGACGGCGCCGATGCCGGCGGAGGCGACCGCGGCACCGATCAGGCCGCCCATCAGGGCGTGCGACGAGCTGGAGGGCAGGCCGACCAGCCAGGTCACGAGGTTCCAGAGGATCGCGCCGACCAAGGCGGCGAAGATCACTTCGGGCTGGATGCCCTCTTCGTTGACGAGGCCCTTGGAGATCGTCTTGGCGACCTCCACGGACATGAAAGCGCCGACGAGGTTGAGCACGGCGGACATCGCCACCGCCGTCTTGGGCTTGAGGGCGCCGGTCGAGATGGTGGTCGCCATCGCGTTGGCTGTGTCGTGGAAACCGTTCGTGAAGTCGAACACGAGAGCGGTGATGATCACGATCCCGAGGAGAAGCGTTATGTGCTCCATTTACCCAGGCTTCTGTTTGGCGTCAGTGGCTAGGCGACCGTAGGCAACCTGGGTGAACGGAAGATGAACTGGCACCGTCGGTGCGATGTACCGGCGTGGCGCCCCACCCTGATCGTCGTCCCGTTTTCAGGGTCTATATGTCGATTAATGCATGTCAAAGCGGGCTTGACCAACCCTCCCGCCCGGCCCGCCGGCCCCTGGATCCGCCCGGAAGCGGAGCCGAAAGTGATCCACATCACGCCCTCCGGATGCCCTGCCGGGCCCGCCCCGCGAACCCCATCCGGCAGCTCGGCCGGCGTTCCGCTTCCCGGCGCCCCGGAAACCGGCCCGTTTCCCCGGTGGCCCGCCCGCGCTCCCGCCTCGACACTGGAGCGGTGCGTACCGCCACAGCGACGGCCGCAGTCGTCGCCACCACCCTCGTCGGCGCCGGCGCGGCAGCGGTCGCGGCGGGCCGCTACGCCGCGGACGCCGCCCTGCGCCCCCGGCCCGGCCGCCCCCTGCCGGACGGGCCCGGGCTGAGCGTCCACTCCACCGCCCCGGGCCGTGTCGCACTGACCCGCTCCCTGGCCTCGCTCCGCCCCGGCACCTACGGCCTGACCGCGCCCGGGGTGCACGCCGTCGTCGGCTCCGTCCTGGAGGACGTCGCCCACGACCCCGACACCGTGGTCCGCCGGCTCCTGGCCGTCACCCACGGCAGTCTCGACCCCGGGGCCCCTGTCTCCCTCACCCCCCAGGTCCACGTGGGCGACCCGGGCACCGCCCTCGGACTCGAACACGCCGACGTGGACGTCCCCGGCGAGCTGGGCGCCCTGCCCGCCTGGTTCCTGCCCGCCGCACGCGGCACCTGGGTCATCGCCGTGCACGGGCTCGGCACCAGCCGCGAGCACCCGATGGTGGTCATGCCCCTCTTGCACCGCCTCCGGCTGCCCGTCCTCTCCCTGGCCTACCGCGGCGACCTCGGCGCCCCCGCCTCCCCGGACGGCCTCGGCCACCTCGGTGAATCGGAATGGCGCGACGTGGACGCGGCCATCCGCTACGCCCTGCGCTACGGCGCCCGCCGCGTCGTCCTGCACGGCTGGTCCACCGGCGCCGCCATGGCCCTGCGCGCCGCCGAGCGCTCCGCCCTCGCCGACCGCATCGGCGGGCTCGTCCTCGACTCGCCGGTGCTCGACTGGCACACCACCCTGCGCGCGCTCGTCGCCGCGCGGAACACCCCGGCCGCCCTGCTGCCGCTGACCGTGCGCGCCGCCGAGGGGCGCGCCGGGCTGCGGGCCGGCCACCGGCCGCCCGGGGACGATCCGGGGGCGCTGCGCGTTCCCGTGCTGATCTTCCACGGCCCCGACGACACCCTCGCCCCCTGGGAGCACTCCCGCCGGCTCGCCGCCGCCCGGCCCGACCTCGTCACCCTGCGGACCGTCCGGGACGCCCCGCACGGGGCGATGTGGAACGTCGACCCGCAGGGCTACGAGGAAGCCCTGCGCCGCTTCCTCACCCCCCTGATGTGATGCCCGTGCGCCCACAGGGGCACGGGTGGTGATATGTCAGGAATGCCCCCGCGCCGGGCTCGGACAACGGCCCATTCCGTTTGGGCTTTCGGCCAGTGACGGGCGAGACTTCTTCCGTGACGTCCCGAAAGCCTGATGAGCAGTTGGTTCGCGACTCCAGACTCCGACTCGTCTCCCCGCGCTCCGTCGCAACGGCCCGCAAGGCGGTGACGGACCGGCGCACCCGGCCGGCCTCCAGGCCCCCGGCGGGCACCCCCGCCCCGGCCGAACTCGCCAACCGGGCCCGGGCCTCGCTCGCCGACGCCGTACGGCTCTCCCGGTGGGCCGAACGCAACCTCGGAGCCGGCGACGGAGGGCGGCCCGCCCCGGCCGGAGCCCTGCCCACCGTGGACGTCGAAGCGGCTTCCGAGGAACTGGGCCTGACCCACGGACAGATCCGGGCCGGCTGGGACCGGGCCCGCCTCGCCGGGCTCGTCGAGGTGCACGGCGGCCACGCCCGGCCGGGCTGGCGGCTGCGGGCCTGGGACAGTGACGACAGCGCCGTCCTGCGCGGCTGGGTCGCCCTGTTCGACGCCTGGTCGCTGGTGCACCCCGCGCCCGCCGACATCGCGCCCGCCGTCGTCGCCGAGGTCGTCGAGGCGATGCCCCAGCTGCTCTCCCTGCTCCAGCTGTCCGCCGGCCCCGTGACCGTCCCGGACCTGCTGGACCTGCTCGGCCAGCGCGTCGCCGAACTCCGCGACGAGCGCTGCGAGGTCCCGTACGACACCCCCGCGCGAGCGGGCGCACCCGCCGGCGCCGTGCCGGACGGCACACCGGAACCCGCCCCCGCGACCGCTGCGGCCGGCGCCCCCGCGGCCGGCGCCCCGGTGGCAGCGGTTCCGCTCTCCCGGCTGCTGCGCTGGGCGCTCGGCGGCCTCGCAGCCGTGGACGCCGTCGTCCTCGGCCCGGCGCAGGCCTCGCTCACCCCGCTCGGCAGCTGGGCCGTCTGGGTCAAGCTGGAGCAGATCTGCGTGGCAGCGCAGAGCCCCGCCGGGAACATCGAACAGTCCGCCGCCGCCATGCTGCACGGCTGCGCCGGCCTCACCCCCGGCCCCGCCCGGGCCGAGTACCGGGCCTGGCTCGCCGCCCGCCCCGTCGGCCATGCCGTCGGTGAGCTGCTGGACGCCGCACGCGGCGACGACGCCCTGCTGCGCGGCCTCGCCTTCGAGGCCCTCCGAGTGGTCGGCGCCCCCGCCGAGCCGGAGGTCCGCGCCGCCGCCCGCGAGCCCGCCCTGCGGCCGTACGCCCTGCTCTGGCTCGCCGAGCACGACGGGGTCGACCCCGACGAGGCCCAGGACGTCCTCACCCCCGAGGAGTCGACCTGGCTCTGGGTGGACACGGCCGCCGCGATCGCCGACCACGGCGAGGCCGACCTGCTGGCCCGCCACCTCGACTCGGCCGTCCGGACCACGGTCCCGCGACTGCTGGACGAGGTCCGCGCCGTCGGTCACCCGCGCACCGTGCAGGTCCTGGTCGCGCTGGCCGCCGCCCACCCGGACCCGGCCCTGGCCAAGGCGGTCCGCCGGGCCGCGTTCCAAGTCCACACCGGCGGGGCCTGACACGGGGCGGCGGAGCGGACGGACGGTCCGGGAGGGCCGTCGGGCGGTCGGACGGGTGCGCCGCGGCGGTCAGAGCTGCGGCGCGTACGTCCCGAAGCTCCAGACGTTGCCCTCCAGGTCCCGCGCCATGTAGTCCCGCGAGCCGTAGTCCTGGTCGGTGGGCTCCATCACGATCTCCGCCCCGTGCTCCACGGCGCGCCGGTGGTGGGCGTCCACGTCGTCGACCACGACGTAGACCCCGGTCGGCCCGGCCTGCTCCATCGCCTCGTCGAAGGTGCTGCCCGTCCCCTTGCTGCCGAGCATGACCGCGCCCGAGCCGTACGACAGCTCGGCGTGTCTGACCGTGCCGTCCTCGCCCTCGTAGACCGCGACCCGGGTGAATCCGAAGGCTTCCGTCAGCTGCCGGATGGCGGCCTTGGCGTCGCGGTAGACGAGAGCGGGAAACACGGACGGCTGTCCGGCCATGACGATCACCCCTTGTCGGCTCGTGCGTGTGCGCGTGAACGTGATCCGCGCAACAGCATGGCATTGCGGCACCCGCAGCGGCCGGAAGGCAGTCACCGGAAGGCAGTCACCGGAAGGTTGTTGCACCGGCCCGTGTCACCCGGCCCGAACACCTGGAGGACCACGGCCGGCCTGCGCCGACGGGCCGCGCGCCCCGACCCGCGCCACCCGTGCCCGCGCCCCGCACGGCGCCCGCGACCCGGAAAACGGGTTGCGCACCCCCGGTAGAATGAATCCCATGGCAAATCTCCTCGCGGATTAGCGGCGTCGAAGCTCGCAGCCCGCCCCCTTCCGCCGTTCCCACCGCCCTGGAGCATTTCCTTGATCACCGCCACCGGCATCGAGCTGCGCGCCGGCGCCCGCATCCTCATCGAGTCCGCCTCCTTCCGTGTCGCCAAGGGCGACCGCATCGGCCTGGTCGGCCGCAACGGAGCCGGCAAGACCACCCTCACCAAGTGCCTCGCGGGCGAAGGACAGCCCGCCGCCGGCGCCGTCACCCGTTCGGGTGAGGTCGGCTACCTGCCGCAGGACCCGCGCACCGGCGACCTCGACGTGCTCGCCCGCGACCGGATCCTGTCCGCCCGCGGCCTCGACGTGCTGATCAAGAAGATGCGCGCCAACGAGGACCGCATCGCCAACGGCTCCGGCGCCACCCGCGAGAAGGCCCTGCGCCAGTACGAGCGCCAGGAGACCGAGTTCCTCACCAAGGGCGGATACGCCGCCGAGTCCGAGGCCGCCACCATCTCGGCCGCCCTCGGCCTGCCCGACCGGGTCCTCGGCCAGCCGCTGCACACCCTGTCCGGCGGTCAGCGCCGCCGCGTCGAGCTCGCCCGGATCCTCTTCTCGGACGCCGACACCCTGCTCCTCGACGAGCCGACGAACCACCTCGACGCCGACTCGATCATCTGGCTGCGGGACTACCTCAAGACCTACCGCGGCGGCTTCATCGTGATCTCCCACGACGTCGACCTCGTCGAGACGGTGGTCAACAAGGTCTTCTACCTCGACGCCAACCGCTCGGTCATCGACGTCTACAACATGGGCTGGAAGCTCTACCAGCAGCAGCGCGAGGCCGACGAGAAGCGCCGCAAGCGCGAGCGCCAGAACGCCGAGAAGAAGGCGGCCGCCCTCAACGCGCAGGCCGACAAGATGCGCGCCAAGGCCACCAAGACCGTCGCCGCGCAGAACATGGCCAAGCGCGCCGACCGGCTGTTGGCCGGCCTGGAGGCCGTGCGCGCCCACGACAAGGTCGCCAAGTTGCGCTTCCCCGAGCCCGCGCCCTGCGGCAAGACGCCGCTCACCGCCGAGGGCCTGTCGAAGTCGTACGGCTCGTTGGAGATCTTCACCGACGTCGACCTGGCCATCGACAAGGGCTCCCGGGTCGTCATCCTCGGCCTGAACGGCGCCGGCAAGACCACCCTCCTGCGCCTGCTGTCCGGCACCGAGGCGCCGGACACCGGCTCCGTCACCCCGGGCCACGGCCTCAAGCTCGGCTACTACGCCCAGGAGCACGAGACCCTGGACCCGGACCGCACCGTCCTGGAGAACATGCGCTCCGCCGCACCCGACATGGACCTGGTGGACGTCCGCAAGACGCTCGGCTCCTTCCTGTTCTCCGGCGACGACGTGGACAAGCCGGCGGGCGTCCTGTCCGGCGGCGAGAAGACCCGCCTCGCGCTCGCGACGCTGGTCGTCTCCTCGGCGAACGTGTTGCTCCTCGACGAGCCCACCAACAACCTGGACCCGGCGAGCCGCGAGGAGATCCTCGGCGCGCTGCGCACCTACAAGGGCGCCGTCATCCTCGTCACGCACGACGAGGGCGCGGTCGACGCCCTGGAGCCGGAGCGGATCATCCTGCTCCCGGACGGCGTCGAGGACATGTGGGGCCCGGACTACCGGGACCTCGTCGCCCTCGCCTGACGCAGGCCGGGCGGCGCCCGGCAGGGTCCGACGACCGCCCTGCGGCCGGCCGGCGGGCTGATCCAGTTCCTTATGGATCATTCGGCTCAGGCGTTCTCCATCATCTGAGTGAGACGGTCTCGTACCGCTGTGCTCTGTACGACGGCCCCGGCCGCGCTTTCCCACGAAGGCGCCCCGGGGCCGCGATTTTCCGGTTTCCGCCCTCTGACCTGGTGATTCCTCGCGCGGGTGAGGAAATGTGACGGACGTCATGCAGCGGAAGGTGAGATTCCGCTCTGCGTGAGCGTCCCCGCCCCGGGAAATGCCGTCGTACCGACCTTGCTGAATGGGTGGCCAGGAAGCCGGGGAGGGGTGATCATGAGAAGTCCAGAGCGCACTTCCCATGAGGAGGCACGGGTGGCCGAGACTCTGAAGAAGGGCAGCCGGGTGACCGGCGCCGCGCGCGACAAGCTCGCGGCAGACCTGAAGAAGAAGTACGACTCCGGTGCGAGTATCCGTGCGCTGGCCGAGGAAACGGGCCGGTCCTACGGATTCGTCCACCGGATGCTCAGTGAGTCCGGAGTCGTGCTGCGCGGTCGCGGTGGCGCGACACGCGGCAAGAAAGCGGCTTCGATCTGATCCCGGCCCCGGCCGCGAGGCCCGGGGCCGGGAGGGACAACGCTTGCCTGCCTGAACCGCGGTTCCTTCGGTGACCCCCGGTCGGCCGACCGGTCGACCGGGTGGTTACTGTGCAGTCACTTGGGCCGAGACTGCGGCCGACTGCACACCACCGGAGGCACCAGATGGCTCTGCTCGACAAGGATGGCGTACGGCTCACCGTGGACGACGCGGTCGCCACGGTGACACTGACCAATCCGGCCAAGCGAAACGCTCAGTCCCCCGCGCTCTGGCGGGCGTTGACGGAGGCCGGACGGTCGCTGCCGGGTACCGTCCGGGTCGTGGTGCTGCGCGGCGAGGGCAAGTCCTTCTCCGCCGGACTCGACCGGCAGGCGTTCACCCCCGAGGGCTTCGAGGGTGAACCCTCCTTCCTCGATCTGGCGCGCGGATCGGACGAACTGCTGGACTCCACCATTGCCGAGTACCAGGAAGCCTTCACCTGGTGGCGCCGCAATGACATCGTCTCCATCGCCGCCGTCCAGGGGCACGCGATCGGCGCCGGTTTCCAGCTCGCCCTCGCCTGCGACCTCCGCGTGGTCGCCGACGACGTCCAGTTCGCCATGCGCGAGACCAGCCTGGGGCTGGTCCCGGACCTGGCCGGCACCCAGCCGCTGACCTCCCTCGTGGGCTACGCCCGCGCCCTGGAGATCTGCGCGACGGGCCGTTTCGTGCACGCCGAGGAGGCCGAGCGGATCGGGCTCGCCAACCTGGTCGTTCCCCCCGCCGAGCTGGAGGCCGCGGTCCAGGACCTCACCTCGGCGCTGCTGGCCCCGCCGCGGGACGCGGTGGTCGAGACGAAGGCGCTGCTCCGCGGAGCCCCCTCGCGCGCGTACGACGAGCAGCGCGCCGCCGAGCGCGCGGCCCAGGCCCGCCGCCTGCGCGACCTGGCCGGCCTCTCCGACTGAGGGCAGACTCTCCCCCGATCGCCGGCCCGGCCCCGCGCCGGCCGGGCCGGCGTTGCCGTAACGGTCCGGCCGCCCGGCTCTGCCCGCCGGCCCCGTGCACCCCGCAACGGGGCCGACGGGCCGACCGGCGTAGTCCCGGGGCGTCCCGGGGCGCCGCGGCGTCCCCGCGCTTACCGTGGTGGTGCGAGTGAGTCCATCCGCGCGAAGGGACACGCGATGACCGAATCCGCTTCCGGGGGCGCCGCACGCGACCCCGCCGACCGCGGCCGTACGACCATCTCGGACGGAGTGGTCGAGAAGATCGCCGGGCTCGCCGCCCGGGAGGTCGAGGGCGTCCACGCCATGGGCAGCGGCAGCGGCCTGTCGCGCACCTTCGGGGCCGTCCGCGAACGCGTCCCCGGCGGGGCCAAGTCCTCCGTCACCCGCGGCGTGAAGGCCGAGGTGGGTGAGGTGCAGACGGCCCTCGACCTGGAGATCGTCGTCGACTACGGGGTGTCCATCCGCGACGTGGCCCGGGCCGTCCGGCTCAACGTGATCTCCGCCGTGGAGCGGATGACCGGCCTGGAGGTCGTCGAGGTCAACATCGCGGTCAGCGACGTCAAACTCCCCGACGAGCCGGACGAGGAGCAACCGGAGCCCCGACTCCAGTGAGGGAGCCCGCATGAGCATGTCGGTCGTCGGCCTCTTCGCCGGCATCGCCCTGGCGTTCGCCGGCTACTTCGGTGGCTTCGGCGCCTTCCTGCTCGTGGCGGCGCTCGGCGCCATCGGCTTCGTCGCCGGCCGGTTCCTCGACGGGGAACTGGAGCCCGGCGACCTCTTCCGCCCGCGTCACCGCGGCCGGTGAAGGTGAGCCGCCGATGAGCACGCCGCCGACGAGCCCGTACCCCGCCGGAGCGCCCACCACCGCAGCGCCCCCCGCCGGGACGGCGCGGGAGACACTGCCCAGGGTCCCGCCCGCCGAGCGGGGGGCCACTCACATCGCCGACCGGGTCGTGGCCAAGATCGCGGCCCGGGCCGCCGGGGAGGCGCTGGCCGTACGGCCGGGTGGGTCGCCCAGGGGCGCCGGGCCGGGGGGTGCGGCCGCCCCGCACGCCACCGTGACGGTGCACCACGACATCGCGCGGGTCCGGGTGAGCCTGGAGCTCGACTACCCGTCCGACCTCGCCGAGAGCTGCGCGGCCGTGCGCCGCCAAGTGGTCCGGCGCGTCGAGGAGTGCGCCGGCATGGCCGTACCGGAGGTCGACATCGACATCGAGCACCTGCACTCCGT
The DNA here is from genome assembly GCF_042732005.1 of Streptomyces sp. NPDC059851. Taxonomy (NCBI): domain Bacteria; kingdom Bacillati; phylum Actinomycetota; class Actinomycetes; order Kitasatosporales; family Streptomycetaceae; genus Streptomyces; species Streptomyces sp. NPDC059851. The sequence continues at coordinate 66,054 of NZ_JBHWJJ010000009.1, forward strand.
GCACACCCGCAGTGCCGCCGTACGGAACCGGAAGCTGCGGTGACGGCCCCCGACCCGACGCCCCCGCCGACTCCCGCGTCCCCCGGCCCCGTGCCGTCCGGGCCCCCGCCGTCCGGCCGCGCGTCGTCAGGCCGCGCGTCGTCAGGCCGCGCGTCATCAGGCCCGGGGCCGGACGGGCGCGGGGCGGGGCGGCGCGGTCGTGGCGGCCGCCGCGGCGACCACGTCCCCGGCCGACCGCCGGCCGTCGGCCGGTTCTGGTCGTCCCGGCGGATCCCGGCAGCGCTGACCGCCCTCGTCCTGCTCGGGGCGGCCGGCACGTTCCTCTACGACCTCGCCGCCCTACGGGCCCGCCGGCCCGGCATGCAGTGGCGCCGCGACCTCGCCGCCCGCCTCGCCGAACACACCCCCGCCGACCCGGAAGTGGTGATCGCCGCCGGGATCCTGGTCGTGGCCGGGGTGGTCCTGCTGGTGCTGGCCCTCACCCCGGGGCTGCGCGGCGTCCTGCCGATGCTGCCGCCCGGGGACGGGCCCGGGGCCGGCACCGCTGCCGGGGTCCGGGCGGGGCTCGGCCGGAAGGACGCCGCACTGGTCCTGCGGGACCGTGCGATGGAAGTGTCCGGAGTGCGGTCCGCGCGCGTGCGGGTGGGTCGCAGGGCCGTCGCCGTGCGGGCCGCCTCGCACTTCCGCGCACTGGACGACGTACGGGCCGACCTGGAGGCCGTACTCGCCGTCGGCATCGGCGAACTGGGCCTCGCCCACCCGCCGCAGACGCGGGTACGCGTCACCCGGGCCGCCGACGGGAAGAGGTGAGCCGCATGCTCCGGACGGTCAACCGGATCCTGCTCGGTCTGGTGGGGCTCGTCCTGCTCGCCGCCGGGGTGGGGGTGCTGGCGGCGGTGCCACCGCTCGGCGGCCGACACGCGCCGCTGCTCGCGGAGCAGACCCGGCGGGAGCACTGGCAGGCCGAGGGCTGGTGGTGGTGGGCCGTGGCCGCCGGCCTGGCGCTGTGCGTACTGCTCGCCCTGTGGTGGCTGCTGGCCCAGCTGCGCCGCCCGAGGCTGCCGTCCGTGCTGGTGGACACCGGTGACGGGGCGTTCGCCGTACTCCGGGGCCGCGCCCTGGAGGAGGCGGTGGCCGCGGAGGCCGGCGCCCTGCACGGGGTTTCCCGGTGCCGGGTCGTGCTGCGCGGGCGGCGGGGCGCGCCGAGCCTGCGGGTGGCCCTGGAACTGGAGCCGTACGCCGTCCCGGCCGATGCGCTCGCCGCCCTGTCCGGGCCGGTGCTCGGCCACGCCCGCACCTCGGCGGGCGTGGCCGGGCTCCCGGCCGAGGCCCGCCTCCGCGTGCACGGGCACCGCGCCAGGCGCGTCACCTGACGTGCCCCTGGAAACAGGACGCCCGCCGGCCGGTCAGAAGCCGTGCCGGAAGCCGCCGTCCACCGGCAGCATCACCCCGGTCAGGTACGAGGCCGCCGGCGACAGCAGGAACGCCGCTGTCCGGCCGAACTCCTCGGGGGTGCCGTAGCGGCCCAACGGAATGTGGGCCGCGCTGGCCGCACGGGCCGCCTCCGCATCACCGGACAACGCGTCCAGCTCCCGCACCCGGTCCGTGTCGATCCGGGCCGGCAGCAGCCCGACCACCCGGATGCCCCGCGGCCCGAGCTCCAGTGAAAGGGACTTGGCGAACCCGGCCAGCCCGGGCCGCAGCCCGTTGGAGATGGTCAGGCCCGGGATCGGCTCGTGGACCGAGCCCGACAGGACGAAGCCGATGACCCCGCCCTCGCCCAGTTCGGCTGCCGCCGCCCGGGCCAGGCGCACCGCGCCCAGGAACACCGACTCGAAGGCCGCCGTCCACTGGGCGTCCGTGTTGTCGGCCGCCGTTCCCGGCGCCGGACCGCCGACGCTGACGAGGATGCCGTCGAAGCGGCCGAACCGCTCCTTCGCCGTGGCGATGAGCCGGTCGGCTGCCTCCGGGTCGGAGTTGTCGGCGGCGACGCCCACCGCGTTCGGGCCGAGCGCGGCCGCGGCCTCGGCGGCCCGCTTCTCGTCGCGGCCCGTCAGCACGACGCGGGCGCCGTCCGCCGTGAGCTCGCGCGCGGAGGCGAAGCCCAGGCCGCGGGTGGCCCCGGTGACGATGTAGACACGGTCCTTCAGTCCAAGATCCATGTCCGACAACCTACGCGGTGCCGGCCCGCACCGTAACGGGTCGCGGCGCAGGGGTTCGCGTCCTGCCGCCGGCTACGCCGCCGGCGCCGGCTCCCGCCCGGGGGCACCGGCCGCGGTCGCAGCGGCCTCCCGGTCGCGCTTCTCCCGCCGTACCAGGACCAGCCAGCCCACCGGCACCGAGGCAGCGAACAGCCACCACTGCACCGCGTACGCCATGTGGGCGCCGATCGAGTCGTGGTCGGGGTCGGCGACCGGCTCGGGCACGCCGTCGGCCGGGGCCGGGGAGGTGAGCTCCAGGTAGCCGCCGAGGACGGGCCGGCCGAGGGACGCCGCCTGCTGCCCGCTGTTGATCAGCATGACCTGGCGGTCCGGCAGCCCCTTGCGGTCCTTGATGCCGCTGCCGCCGCTGGTCTCGTCCGCCTTCAGCCGGCCCGTGACCGTCACCTCGCCGGGGGGCGCGGCCGGCACCGGAGGGTAGGCGCGGGGGTCGTCGCCGCCCGCCACCCAGCCGCGGTTGACCAGCACCACCCGGCCGTCGGCCAGCACGAGCGGGGTCACCACGTGGAAGCCGACCTTGTCGTTGTTGGAGGTGCGCATCCGGACGACCACCTCGTGCGCGGTGTCGTACGTACCGGTGGCGGTGGCCGCCCGCCAGTAGTCGGACCGCGGGACCCGGTGGCCGGGGGACGTCAGCTCGGTGACCGGAACCGGCTGCGCGGTCAGGTTGGCCGCTATCAGCTCGTTCTGTGCGACCCGGTGCTCGTGGCGGTGGTATTGCCAGAACCCCAGCTTGATCATCACGGGGATGAGGACGAGGGCGAAGAGGGTGAGGGTCACCCACTGCCGGGTCAGCACGAAGCGGTACACGTCCACGACGGTACCCCCAGCCGCGAAGACCCCGGCGGCCGGGTGGCCGTCCGGGGTCGGGAGGGGAACCGGAGGGAAGGGAGGGGCGAGGTGGGGGGAACGTGCGGTGCGTGCGTCACACGTGGTCGACGATGCCCACCTTTCCCTCGGCGCGGGCGCAGTGCGCCCCGCAGTACCACTGGCCCTCGACCTCGACCCCCTGCCCGATGATCTGTACCCGGCAGTGCTCGCAGATCGGCGCCATGCGGTGGATGGCGCAGGCGAAGCAGTCGAAGACGTGACCCCTCCCTTGCGGGAGGGGCCTTCCCGTTGTCCGGCGGTGTTGGAGGGCTAGACGCGGTCGACGATGCCCACCTTCCCCTCCGCACGGGCGCAGTGGGCCCCGCAGTAGTAGTGGCCCTCGGCCTCGACGCCCTGCCCGATGATCTGTACCCGGCAGTGCTCGCAGATCGGCGCCATGCGGTGGATGGCGCAGGCGAAGCAGTCAAATACGTGAACCGCTCCTTGTGCATGAACCTCGAAGGACATGCCGTAGTCGTTTCCGCAGACCTCACAACGTGCCATGCGCCACAGGGTGGGACCGCGGGGCGGGCCGGGGAAGTGGGCGCCGGGCGAGTCGCCCGACGCTCACCCGTCTGCCGCAGCCACGTCCCGCAGCAGCTGGGTGAAGGCCGCCTCGTCGACCACCGGCGTGCCGTAGGCCTTCGCCTTGACGGTCTTCGAGGTCGCCGAGTCGGGGTCGTTCGTCACCAGCAGGCTCGTGAGCCTCGACACACTCGTCGCGACGTGCAGTCCGGCCTCGACCGCCCGGTCCTCCAGCAGCTCCCGGTCGACCGAGGTGTCGCCCGAGAACGCGACCCGCATGCCCTGCTTCAGCGGTTCGCCGTCCTGGAAGCGCCCCGGGTTGGGGTGCGGGCACGGCGGGCGCTTGCGCGAGGGCCGCCAGCTGTTGCCGCGGTACGAGGCCTGGTGGCCGATTCGCGCGGTGACGGGGGAGTCCGACCACTCCGTCAGCGGCCGGCACTCCAGCAGCGGCAGCCGCACCCCGCCCCGAGCGGCGGCGTGCAGCGACGGACGGAAAGCCTCCGCCAGGACCCGGGCGTCGTCCAGGGCGTGGTGGGCGCGCTGCTGGACCACGCCGAAGTGCGCGGCGAGCGACTCCAGCTTGTGGTTGGGCAGCGGGAGGTCCAGCTCCTTCGACAGGGCGATGGTGCACAGCCGCTGACGGACCGGCGCGGTCTCGGCGGCCCGTGCGTACTCCCGGGCGATCATCTGCCAGTCGAACATGGCGTTGTGGGCGACCAGTACCCGGCCGGCGAGGCGCTCGGCGAACTCCCCGGCGACGTCCTTGAACAGCGGTGCGTCCTGGAGCATCTCGCTGGTCAGGCCGTGGATCCACACCGGGCCGGGGTCCCGCTGCGGGTTGACCAGCGTGTACCAGTGGTCCTCCACGTTGCCCTGCGCGTCGAGCCGGTAGACGGCAGCGGAGACTATCCGGTCGTCGCGCGCGAGCCCGGTGGTCTCCACGTCGACGACCGCGTACCCCTTCGGGTACGCGGTCGGCCACGTCTTCTCTGCGGTCGTACGGTCGTCGAGCATGGTCAAAGAGAATACGGGCCCGCACCGACAGCCCGTTCCCCGCCGGGGTCGGATTCCGGCCGCGGTCGACCCGGTCCGCTCCCGCCGGGCCCCGCCCCCGGGTCCGGATCCGTCCCCGCCCCCGACCCCCCGCCCGGCCCCAGCAGCGCGGCCACCAGGGCCCGTACGGACAGCAGGAACAGCCGCTCCGGGTCCGCGGGGCGGGCCAGCGCCCGCGACAGGGCCGGGTCCCCGGCGGCCTGAAGGTCCCACAGTTCGCCCTCCGCCGGTGACTGGGCGGGTGAGCGCTCCCGGTTCCGCTCGACCAGGACGAAGCCCACCACCTGGAACTGGACGGCCCGGACCGCGTCCGCCGCCCGCGCCCCGCGCAACCCCGCCGCGTGCACCTCCCGGACCAGTGCCCGCTGGGCGGGCAGGAACATCCGGTCGGTGAGCCCGCGCTCGTGCACCATCGCGATCAGGTGCGGGTGCTCGCGCAGCTCGTGGCGCAGGGACCGGGCCACGGAGACGACCCGTTCGGCGGGGGAGCGGCCGGCCGGCCGGATCGCGCCCATCTCCCGCACCGTGAGCTCCACGAGCGCGTCGAGGAGCGACTCGCGGTTGCCGACGTGCCAGTAGATGGAGGTCACGGCCGTGCCCAGCTCGGCGGCGAGCCGGCGCATGGTCAGGGCACCCGGGCCGTCCTGCTTGACCAGGCGGACGGCTGCTTCCAGCACCTTCTCGCGGGTGAGCGCGGACCTGGCCATGGGTGGTCGCCGCCAATCGGAATCTGTCGAGTCCTCAATTCCGCTGTGTGCGGGGGTCTTCACCCCTCATCGACCGCGGTGTAACTGTGTTACAGAACCTCCCCCGGACTTCGTCCGGGGGACCCCAGAAGGGTGGTGCGAGCCATGGCACGCGTACGGTACGGAGCGCTCACCGAGGCCGAGATCGCGGCCTCGCGCGCGAGGAGTTCCAGCCTGCCCGACATCTGGTCCACCGGTGTGGTGGCCGTCTGGGAGAGCGACCCCGACGTGGTGGCGGCGGTCCTACCGCCCCCGCTGAAGCCGGCCGAACGGCCCCTGGTCCGGGCCGCCATCAGCCGGGTCGACCTGCCCGGCTACCCCCTGGGCGCCGGATCGGTGGCGGTCGCCGCCCGGCACGGCGGGGTCGACGGCTGGTACCCGCTCGTGATGCCCATGACCCACGAGCGCGCCCTGACCGGCGGCCGTGAGGTCTTCGGCGAGCCGAAGAAGCTGGGCGAGGTCACCGTCGAGCGCGACGGACTCGTCGTACGGGCCTCGCTCGCCCGGCACGGCATCGCCTTCGTGGAGGTGCGCGGGGCGGTCGACCGGGAGCTGCCGCCGCCCGCACCGGCCCGCAGGACGGACTTCTACTTCAAGTTCCTGCCCGCGGTGGACGGCTCCGGCTTCGAGGACGATCCGGTGCTCGTGCACTGCACCCGCAACGAAAAGGTCCGCACCCTGGAGCACGTCACCGGTGACGTCGTCCTGCGCGAGTCGATGTTCGACCCCGTCGCCGACCTCACCGTCCGCCGCATCGTCGAGATCACCATCGGCGAGAAGACCACCGACCAGCAGGGCCGCGCCGTCGAACGGGTCAGCGCCCAGGCCCTCCTGCCCTACCTCCACCAGCGCTACGACGACCCCCGGCAGGCCTTCGACGGCCCGCCCGACGGGGGTGCGTGAGATGCGGCTCGAAGCCGGCCAGACCGCCGTCGTCACCGGAGCCGCCGGCGGCATCGGACTCGCCATGGCCCGCCGCTTCGCCGCCGAGGGCCTCCGGGTCGTCCTCGGCGACGTGGAGGAGGCAGCCCTGCACAAGGCCGCCGACGAGCTCACCGCGGAGGGCGCCGACGTGCTCCCCGTCCGCGTCGACGTCGGCGACCGCGACGCCGTCCTCGCCCTGGCCGACACCGCGTACGAGGCCTTCGGCGCCGTCCACGTGCTCTGCAACAACGCGGGCGTCGGCTCCGGCGCCGAAGGCCGGATGTGGGAGCACGAGCCGGCCGACTGGCAGTGGGCCTTCTCCGTCAACGTCTGGGGCGTCTTCCACGGCATCCAGGCCTTCGTCCCCCGCATGATCGCGGCCGGCACCCCCGGCCACATCGTCAACACCTCCTCCGGCGACGGCGGCATCGCCCCCCTGCCCACCGCCTCGGTCTACGCGGTCACCAAGGCGGCCGTCGTCACCATGACCGAGTCCCTCTACGCCCACCTCAAGGCCGAGGGCGTGCCCATCGACGCCTCCGTCCTCTTCCCCGGACCGCACATGCTGCGCACCGGACTGTGGGAGTCCCACCGCAACCGCCCCGAGCGGTTCGCCAAGCAACGCCCGCGCACAACCCCGTACCGCACCCTCGACCAGTACGAGGCCGCCATGCGGGCCGCCGGCCGCGAGGTGCGGTTCACCCCGGTCGAGGAGGTCGCCGCACACGTGGTCGAGGGGATCCGGGCCGGCCGCTTCTGGATGCTGCCGCCGAGCGAGCACAGCGACCGGCAGATCCGTGCCCGATCGCAGTCCATGCTCGACCGCGCCAACCCCACCTACCTGGAGAGTTTCATCCTCGACTGAGGAGCCACCGTGGACGACAGCGCGTACGACGACCCGTACCTGATCATCTCCTCCGACTGCCACGCCGGACTGCCCACCGAGCAGTACCGCCCGTACCTCGACTCCCGTTTCCACCGCGCGTTCGACGAGTTCCTCGGGCAGCGCGACGCCCGCCGCGAGGAGGCCACCCGTCTCGGCATCCGCAACGAGGCCTTCGCCACCAAGTGGTTCCACGACCACGAGGAGGGCCTCAAGGGCGGCTGGGACACCGGTCAACGGCTCAAGGAACTGGACGGCGACGGGGTGGCCGCCGAGGTCGTCTTCCCGGACGCCGATGCCGTGGACAGCCAGACCGCCGCCCCCTTCGGCGTGGGCCTGGGCCTCTCCGGCGACCAGGACCCGGAGCTCGGCATGGCCGGCGCCCGGGCCCACAACCGCTGGCTCGCCGACTTCGTCTCGGAGCACCCCGAACGCCACTGCGGGGTGGCCCTGCTGCCCGTGACGGCCGAGCCGGACAGGGTCGTCGCCGAGATCCACCGGGCCAAGGAGTCCGGCCTCGGCGCCCTGATGATCCCCTCCATGTGGGTCGACAAGGCCCCGTACCACGACCGCCGCTACGACCCGGTCTGGGCGGCCGCCGCGGAGACGCGGATGCCGGTCGTCACCCACTCCGGGGCCGCGCCCCGCCACGAGTACGGCGACCACCTCGGGATCTACGTCTCCGAAGTCACCTGGTGGCCCTCCCGCCCGCTGTGGTTCCTCCTCTGGTCCGGCGTCTTCGAACGGCACCCGGGGCTGCGGTTCGGGGTCGCCGAGGCCGGCTGCTGGTGGTTGCCCAACCAGCTGTGGTTCATGGACCGGCTCTACCTCGGCGCGCACGGCGGCAAGAAGCTCTCCCCGTTCGCCGGGCTGAAGCGGCCCCCCAGCGAGTACCTGGACCGCCAGGTGTTCATCTGCGCGACCAACACCAAGCGGCGCGAACTCGCCCAGCGGTACGAGATCGGCGTCGACAACATCCTGTGGGGCTCCGACTTCCCGCACCCCGAGGGCACCTGGCCCGCCACCCGGCAGTGGCTGCGCAACACCTTCCACGACGTCCCGGTCGCCGAGACCCGCCGCATGCTGGGCCTGGCCGCCGCCGAGGTCTTCGGCTTCGACACGGAGGAACTCGCCCCGATCGCCCGACGCATCGGCCCCACCCCCGCCGACCTGGGCCAGTCCCCGGACCAGGCGGCGGTGGAGGCGTCCTGGACCCGTTCCCGCGAGACCGGCCGGCACTGGCTGACCGGCAACGACTTCCCGGTCCTGGGGGTGAACCCGTGAACGGCGACCGCTACACGGTCATCTCGGCCGACTGCCACGCGGGCGCCGACCTGCTCGACTACAGGCCGTACCTGGAGCGGAAGCACCACGACGACTTCGACGCCTGGGCGGCCGGCTACGTCAACCCGTACGAGGACCTCCTCGCCGACACCGCCGACCGCAACTGGAACTCCGACCGGCGGCTGGCCGAACTGGAGGCCGACGGCATCGTCGCCGAGGTGGTGTACCCCAACACCATCCCGCCGTTCTTTCCCAGCGCCTCCCTGATGGCGCCGGCCCCGACCCGGGCCGAGTTCGAACAGCGCTGGGCGGGCCTGCGGGCACACAACCGCTGGCTCGCCGAATTCTGCGCGCAGGCGCCGGGCCGCCGCGCGGGCGTGGCCCAGATCCTCCTGAACGACGTCGACGAGGCCGTACGGGAGATCCGCCGCACCAAGGAAGCCGGCCTGACCGGCGGCATCCTGCTCCCGGGAGCCCCTCCCGGCAGTGGCGTCCCGGAGCTGTACGCGCAGGCCTACGACCCGATCTGGGCGGTCTGCGACGAGCTGGACGTCCCGGTCAACCACCACGGCGGCTCGGCCTCGCCGCCGCTGGGGGAGGAGCCGGCGGCCCGGGCGGTGTTCATGGTGGAGACCACGTGGTTCTCCCACCGGGCCCTGTGGCACCTGGTCTTCGGCGGGGCCTTCCGCCGCCACCCCGGCCTGAAGCTGGTCCTGACCGAGCAGGGCTCCGGCTGGATCCCGGGCGTCCTGGAGATGCTGGACTACTACCACGGCCGACTGGTCGGCGCCGCCGCTGCCGGGGCCGCGACCGCCGAGTCCAAGTTCGGCGCGGGCCTGGCCGACGCCATGGGCAGGGGCCCGAGCGAGGTCTGGCGGGACAACTGCTTCGTGGGCGCCAGCTTCATGCGCCCCCACGAGGTGCCGCTGCGCCACCGGATCGGCCTCGACAAGATCATGTGGGGCTGCGACTACCCCCACGACGAGGGCACCACCCCGTACTCCCGCGAGGGCCTGCGCATCGCGTACGCGGGCCTTCCGCGGGAGGAGGTCGCCGCGATGGTCGGCGGCAACGCGGCCCGCGTCTACGGCTTCGACCTGACCCTGCTGGACGCCTTGGCGGCGAAGCACGGCCCGACGGTCGCGGAGATCGCCGAGCCGTTGGCGGAGCCCCCGCCCGACGCCACCAGCCCGGCCTTCGCCCGCGGGGGCTCGGTCCGGGTCTGGTGACCACGCCAGCCTTCGCCGGGGCGGCTCCTACTGGAACAGGAGCCGCTCCGGCGGGAACAGCTCGGCGCCGCGCACGGCCGTGTCGCGGTGCACGTGGACGGTCAGCCCTGACAGCTCCGCGAGCCAGCCGGATCAGATCCCGGCACACGGCCTCGGCCGCCGGGCCCAGGCCCGCGCTCGCCGCCAGCTCCGCCGGGTCGAGGTCCGCCGCGAAGAGGGCGTCGGCGTCCAGCCGGCCCCGTCCGGCGAAGGCGTCCGCGACCGCGTCGAGCGCCGCCAGCCGTTCGTGTTCCGGCAGCCGGGACGCCGCTTCCCCCAGCCGCTCCGCGAGCCGTTCGGCGAGCCGGCGCAGTTCCGGTCCGCCGAGTTCCGCCGGCCGCTGCCAGTGCGGCACCGGTCGCACCGGCCGCTCCGTGAGGCCTGCACCGGGTACCTGCCCGAGCCGTGAGCTCCACAGCCGGCTCGCCGCCGCAGCCGCCGCCCGTAAGGCGGCCGTTTCGAGTCCCGTCACGCGTCCTCCCCCTTGTACCCGTGGTAACCCCATCGGATACTGATCGGTAACAACCCCTAGCGGCACCCCTGAACTCGCCCTAAGGTGCGCCCATGCCAAATCTGCCCGATGTCGTGCTGTGGTCCATACCCGCCTTCGTCCTGCTCACCGTGATCGAGGTGGTGAGCTACCGGATCCATCCCGACGAGGACGCCGCCGGGTACGAGGCCAAGGACGCCGTCACCAGCCTCACCATGGGCATCGGCAGCATCTTCTTCGACTTCCTGTGGAAGATCCCCGTCGTCGCGATCTACACCGCGGTCTACGAACTGACCCCGCTGAGGGTGCCGTTCCTGTGGTGGACCTTCCTGCTCATGCTGTTCGCCCAGGACTTCTTCTACTACTGGCAGCACCGCGGGCACCACGTCATCCGGATCCTGTGGGCCTGCCACGTCGTCCACCACAGCAGCCGGAAGTTCAACCTCACCACCGCACTGCGCCAGCCGTGGACCAGCGCCACCTCCTGGCCGTTCTACCTGCCGATGATCGCCCTGGGCGTGCACCCGGCGGCCGTCGCCTTCTGTTACTCCGTCAACCTCCTCTACCAGTTCTGGATCCACACCGAGCGCATCGACAAGCTGCCCCGCCCGGTCGAGTACGTCTTCAACACCCCCTCCCACCACCGCGTCCACCACGCCTCCCAAGGCGGCTACCTGGACCGCAACTTCGGCGGGATCCTGATCGTCTGGGACCGGATGTTCGGCTCCTTCGTCCCCGAGACGGACAAGCCAGTCTTCGGGCTGACGAAGAACATCACGACGTACAACCCGCTGCGCGTCGCCACCCACGAGTACGCCGCCATCGCCCGCGACGTGCGCGCCGCGCGCAGCTGGCGCGAGCGCGCCGGACGGGTCTTCCGCGGCCCCGGTTGGCAGCCCGCCTCCGCCTCCGCCTCCGCCTCCGCCTCCGTCCCCGTCCCCGCCGTCCCCGCCCCCGCGGCACCGGCGGCACCGGCCGCGCCGGAGCGGACCGCGTGAGCGCCGCAGCCCCGGCGGCCGCGGGACCGGGCGCCCACGGCGCGGGCGCGGCCTGCGGCGCGCGGGCGACCGCCGGCCGGTTCCTGCTCGCCGCCTTCGCCGCCGCCACCGCCGCCGACCTCGTGTCCCTGCTCGCCGACTGGCACCCGGGGCACGTCCTCTTCAAGCCGCTGCTGATGCCGCTGCTGGTGGCGTACGCCGTCACCCGCCGCGCGCCCCGCCTGCTGCTCGCGGCCCTGCTGTTCGGCTGGGGCGGCGACCTGGCCCTGCTCTTCGACGCCGAGCCCGCCTTCCTCGTCGGCATGGGCTCCTTCGCCGTCGGGCACGTCTGCTACCTCGTCCTCTTCGGTCGGGGCCGGACGCACCCCGCCCTGGCGGCCGCGTACGCCGCCGCCCTGCTCGGCACCGTCGGGCTGTTGTGGGGCGACCTGCCGGCCGACCTGCGGATCCCGGTCGCCTGCTACAGCCTGCTGCTCACCGCGATGGCCTGCCGGGCGGGCGTTGCCGGCCTGCGCGCGGGCATCGGCGGGGCCCTGTTCCTGCTGTCCGACTCGCTCATCGCGAGCGGGGTCGCCGCCTGGCCCCAGCTGCCCCGCCCCGACTTCTGGATCATGGCCACGTACGCAGCCGCCCAGTACCTGCTGACCACCGGTGCGCTCGCCGCGACCGGGCAGGCGTACGGTAGGGAAGCTGTATCGGCCAACGACGGCCGGATGCGAACCGAACCCTGACCCGGAGCTGTACCAGCATGCGCGCCACCGTCATCCACGCCCCGTACGACATACGCGTGGAGGAGGTGCCCGACGCGGTGGTCCGGCACCCCGGGGACGCCGTCGTCCGCGTCCTGCGCGCCTGCATCTGTGGCAGCGACCTGTGGGCCTACCGCGGCGAAGCCCAGCGGCAGCCCGGCCAGCGCATCGGCCACGAGTTCCTCGGCATCGTCGAGGAGACCGGCTCCGAGGTGTCGGGGCTGCGCACCGGAGACCTGGTCGTCGCGCCGTTCATGTGGTCGGACGGCACCTGCGACTACTGCTCCGAGGGCCTGTTCACCTCCTGCGTGCACGGTGGCTTCTGGGGCTCGGTCGGCCATGACGGCGGTCAGGGCGAGGCCGTCCGCGTCCCGCACGCCGACGGCACCCTCGTGAAGCTGCCCGCCGAGGCCGCCTCCGACGACCACCTGCTGACCGCGCTGCTCGCGCTGTCCGACGTGATGGGCACCGGCCACCACGCGGCGCTGGGCGCCGGGGTCCGCGAGGGCTCCACCGTGGCCGTCGTCGGGGACGGCGCGGTCGGCCTGTGCGGTGTCCTCGCCGCGAAGCGGCTGGGCGCCGAGCGGATCATCGCCCTGGGTCGGCACGCGGCCCGTACCGACATCGCCAAGCTCTTCGGGGCCACGGACGTCGTCGCCGAGCGCGGCGAGGCCGCGGAGGCCGCCGTGCGCGAGCTCACCGGCGGCCAGGGCGCGCACGCCGTCATCGAGGCGGTCGGCACCGAGCAGTCGATGCGCACTGCCGTCAACATCACCCGCGACGGAGGCGCCGTCGGCTACGTCGGCGTCCCGCACGGCAGCGGAACCGGCCTCGATCTCGGCGTGATGTTCGACCGCAACATCAGCCTGCGCGGCGGCGTGGCCCCGGTGCGCGCGTACATCCCCGAGCTCCTCCAGGACGTGCTGAGCGGCGTGATCGACCCGGCGCCGGTCTTCGACCGCGGCGTCGTCCTGGACGAGGTCCCGGACGGCTACCGCGCGATGGACGACCGCACCGCACTCAAGGTGATCATCAAGCCCTGACGCCCCGAACGACGGAAGGGCCGGCCGGGGATCCCTCCCCGGCCGGCCCCGTACGACCGACGTGCGCCGTCCGGCGTGCGGTTACTTCACGGCCTTGAGCGCGTCGACCACGCCGTAGCCGTAGTAGCCCGTCTGGCCCCACTTGCTCGCGCAGGTGGTGGCGTCGACCAGCGCGCCCGTGGCGTCGTACACCTGAGTCGGGCAGTCCGTCTTGGTGGCCTGGGACTTCATCATGCGCTGCAGCTGGGCCGGCGAGGCGTCCGGGTGCGCGCTCTTGAGCAGTGCGGCGACACCCGCCGCGTGCGGGGCGGCCATCGAGGTGCCCTGCTTGTAGCCCCAGCCGCCGCCCAGGACGGTCGACAGCACACGGCCGTTGGCGTCCGGGGTGGCCGGGACCTGCCACTTGTCGCCGCCGGGGGCGGCCACGTCGACGACGCCGAGGCCGTAGCTGGAGTAGTACGACTTGAAGCCCTTGTCGCCGGTCGCGCTCACCGTGACCACGCCGGGCAGCTGCGTCGGCAGGTCCAGGCAGACCTTCGGGTCGATGGTGCGCGGGCCCGGGGTGGTGTCGTTCGGGCTGGAGTCGTCGAGGATCGAGTCCGCGGCCAGGTCGTGGTTCGAGTTGCCGGCCGAAGCGACGCTGAGGACGCCCTTGCGCTCCGCGTACTTGGTGGCCCGGGTGAGGGCCTCCACCAGCGCGCCCTGGTCGCTGTCCGACTTGCAGTTGTAGAGCCACGGGTCGACGTAGTAGCTGTTGTTGGTCACCTCGATCCCCTTCTCGGCGGCGAACATGAAGCCGCAGACGACCGCCTCGGTGTAGAAGAGGCTGGTGCCGGGCTCGCTCACCTTGATGCCGGCGACCTTGGCGCCCGGGGCGACACCGCTGATGCCCACGCCGTTGCGGGCCGCGGCTATGGTGCCGGCCACGTGGGTGCCGTGGTCGCTGCCGTCCGGGTACGGACGCCAGGCGCCCTCGGAGGTGTCCGCGACGCCGCCGACGCAGTTGGCCGACTGCGTCTTGGAGAAGTTCGGTGCGAGATCCGGGTGGGTGTCGTCGACACCCGTGTCGATGACGCCCACCGTGACGTCGGGGCTGCCATCGTTGATCTTGTGAGCCTGGTCGGCCTTGATCGTCCGCAGGTCCCACTGGTTGGGCTCCAGCGGCTCCTGCCCCGCCTGCGCCGCCGCGGCGGCCTTGGCGGCGTCCGCTGCGCTCAGCTTCTGCGTGGCACCCTCGTCGGTGGTCTGCACCGCCTGCAGGGGGGCCGTGCGGGTGGCGCCGACGGACACGAACAGGCTGCGCTGGGCACGCAGCGTCTTGGCGAACTCCGGGTTCTGGGAGTGCGCGATGACCACGCCTATCTGCTCATAGGCGATCACCACCGTGCCACCGGCCCGCTCGATGGCCTTCTTCGCCTGCTTCACCGTCCCGTACGCGGTCAGGTTCGCCACGTACGACAGCTTCGGGCCGGTGGTGTCGGTCTTCGCCGCCGCCGCGGCGCCCGCCGTGGTGCCCAGCGGTGCGGCGGAGGCCGCGACCGAGGGCAGGAAGGCGAGCGAGGCGGTGAGCGCCAGGCCGACCGGTACGGCGAGGCGCCGGCGGCCGGATCCCAGATGAGCCATGGGTTCTCCACATCATCCGTGAAAAAGTCGTCCGCGCGCGGTCGCGCAGGACGACGGGTTCATGACAGGTGAACCTAATGCCGGTGCTCGCCTTTGCGCCATCAGTTCGAGGAATCAGTTTCCAAAGAATCCGGGGACGTTGAACCGTCCCGGCCTCCCGTCCGTGCCGTTGTCAGGGGGACCGGTTCGCCGGGCCCCCGCACGGAGGTTGATTTGTCCGTCCCCACCGCACCAGCGTCACAAGGAGAGTCCCCCGTGACCACCGAAGCAGCGCCGCCGCCGGGCAGCGCGGGAACGTCCACGGCAAGCCCCACCGCCGAGCAGTTCGTCACCGTCCAGCAGAGCGCCGAGTTCGCCGGACTGCGCCGTTCCCACCGCTCGTTCGCCTTCCCGCTCACCGTCGCCTTCATCGCCTGGTACCTGCTCTACGTCCTGCTGTCCAATTACGCCGGCGGCTTCATGGGGACCAAGCTGTTCGGCAACATCAACGTCGCGCTCGTCCTCGGCCTCGGCCAGTTCGCCACGACCTTCCTGATCGCCTGGCTGTACTCGCGGCACGCGGCCCAGCAGCTCGACCCGAAGGCGGAGGCCATCAAGGCGCGGATGGAGAACGGCGCATGACCGGCACGCTGCACCTCACGGCGGCTACGGCGCCGCACACCACGGCCGCGGCCGGTGCCGGCGAACACCGGCCGCTGATCATCACCCTCTTCGGCCTGTTCGTCGTCGCCACCCTGATCATCACGGTCCGGGCCGGCCGCCAGACGCGGGACGCCGCCGACTTCTACGCGGGCGGGCGCCAGTTCACCGGCTTCCAGAACGGCCTCGCCATCTCCGGCGACTACATGTCCGCCGCGTCCTTCCTCGGCATCGCCGGCGCCATCGCCCTCTTCGGCTACGACGGGTTCCTGTACTCCATCGGATTCCTCGTCGCCTGGCTCGTGGCCCTGCTGCTGGTCGCCGAGCCGCTGCGCAACTCGGGCCGCTACACGATGGGCGACGTCCTGGCCTTCCGGATGCGCCAGCGGCCCGTGCGCACCGCCGCCGGCACCTCCACCATCGTGGTCTCGATCTTCTACCTGCTCGCCCAGATGGCGGGCGCGGGCGTGCTCGTCTCGCTGCTCCTGGGCATCACCAGCGACGGCGGCAAGATCGCCGTGGTCGCCCTGGTCGGCGTCCTGATGATCGTTTACGTGACCGTCGGCGGCATGAAGGGCACCACCTGGGTCCAGATGATCAAGGCGGTGCTGCTGATCGCGGGCGCCCTGCTGATCACCTTCCTGGTGCTGCTCAAGTTCGACTTCAACATCTCCGACCTGCTCGGTGCCGCCGCGGAGAACAGCGGCCAGGGGGCCAAGTTCCTGGAGCCGGGGCTCAAGTACGGCAAGGACCCCACCTCGAAACTGGACTTCATCTCCCTCGGCATCGCCCTCGTCCTGGGCACCGCCGGCCTGCCGCACATCCTGATCCGCTTCTACACCGTCCCCACGGCCAAGGCCGCCCGCAAGTCCGTGAACTGGGCCATCGGCATCATCGGTGCCTTCTACCTGATGACCATCGCCCTCGGCTTCGGTGCCGCCGCCCTGCTCAACCGGACCGACATCATCGCCTCCAACAAGGCCGGCAACACCGCGGCCCCGCTGGTCGCCCAGGAACTCGGCGGCGGTGCGGGCTCCACCGGCGGCGCGATCCTGCTCGCCGTGATCTCCGCGGTGGCCTTCGCCACCATCCTCGCCGTCGTCGCCGGGCTCACCCTCGCCTCGTCCTCCTCCTTCGCCCACGACCTGTACGTGAACGTGATCCGCAGGGGCAACGCCACCGAGGAGGAAGAGGTGCGGGCGGCCCGCTGGTCCACCGTCGTCATCGGCGCCGTGGCCATCTTCCTCGGCGCCCTGGCCCGCGACCTCAACGTCGCCGGCCTCGTCGCCCTCGCCTTCGCGGTCGCCGCCTCCGCCAACCTGCCGACGATCCTGTACAGCCTCTTCTGGAAGCGCTTCACCACCCGGGGCGCGCTGTGGTCCATTTACGGAGGCCTGGTCTCCTCGGTCGTCCTGGTGTTGTTCTCCCCGGTCGTCTCCGGCAAGCCCACGTCCATGTTCAAGGACGCCGACTTCTACTGGTTCCCGCTGGAGAACCCCGGCATCGTCTCCATCCCGCTCGGCTTCCTGCTGGGCTGGCTGGGCACGGTCCTGTCCAAGGAGAAGGCCGACCCGCAGAAGTTCGCGGAGCTCGAAGTCCGCTCCCTCACCGGAACCGGCGCCCACTGACCCCCCTGCCGCCGAACGCCGGCGTGCGCAGCGCGGCCGTGTCGTATGTCCGTACGACACGGCCGCGCCGTCTTGCGTCGAAACGGGTATCCCTGCCCGCCGCCTCTCTCGCGTAGGCTCGATCACAGCGCATGCACTCTCCACCCAGGCGGCGCACATCTGACAGGAACCGGACGGGGAGGGGGCCCACAGTGCTTCTCGACACCTATGGCCGCGTGGCCACTGACCTGCGCGTTTCGCTCACTGACCGGTGCAACCTGCGCTGTACGTACTGCATGCCCGAAGAAGGCCTGCAATGGCTGGGCAAATCGGACCTGCTGACCGATGAGGAGATCGTCCGGCTGGTTCGCATCGCCGTCACCCAGCTCGGGATCACCGAGGTCCGCTTCACCGGCGGGGAGCCGCTACTGCGCCCGGGCCTGGTCGGGATCGTGGAACGGTGTGCCGCCCTGGAGCCCCGTCCCAGGATGTCGCTGACCACCAACGGCATAGGCCTCAAACGCACCGCGCAGGCGCTCAAGGCCGCCGGCCTCGACCGCGTGAACGTTTCGCTGGACACCCTGCGCCCCGAGGTCTTCAAGACCCTCACCCGGCGTGACCGGCACCAGGACGTCCTCGACGGCATGGCCGCCGCCCGCGCGGCCGGCCTCACCCCGGTCAAGGTCAACGCCGTCCTGATGCCCGGCTTGAACGACGACGAGGCCCCCGACCTGCTGGGCTGGGCCGTCGAGAACGACTACGAGCTCCGCTTCATCGAGCAGATGCCGCTGGACGCCCAGCACGGCTGGAAGCGCGACGGCATGATCACGGCGGGTGACATCCTCAGCTCCCTGCGCACCCGCTTCACCCTCACCGAGGAGGGCGCCGAGGAGCGCGGCTCCGCCCCCGCCGAGCGCTGGATCGTCGACGGCGGCCCGGCCACCGTCGGGGTCATCGCCTCGGTGACCCGGCCCTTCTGCAGCGCCTGCGACCGCACCCGGCTCACCGCCGACGGCCAGGTCCGTACGTGCCTGTTCGCCACCGAGGAGACGGACCTGCGCGGAGCCCTCCGCTCCGGCGCCCCGGACGAGGAGATCGCCGGACTGTGGAAGACGGCGATGTGGGGCAAGAAGGCCGGGTCCGGGCTCGACGACCCGTCCTTCCTGCAGCCCGACCGCCCGATGTCGGCGATCGGCGGCTAGCCGGGAGCGTCATCGGGGGCCCGGCGGAGCCCGCGCCGGCTAGCGGCGCTCCGACCCCTCCGGCTGTACCCACTCCGTCAGCTCCACCACGTCCTTGAGGAAACCGCGGACCCCCAGGAACTGCGACAGGTGCTCGCGGTGCTCCTCGCAGGCGAGCCACGTCTTGCGCCGCTCCGGCGTGTGCAGCTTCGGGTTGTTCCACGCCAGGACCCAGACGGCCGCCGCGCGGCAGCCCTTGGCGGAACAAGTGGGAGTCTCGGGGGAGTCAGGGGAGTTCACGGCTCAACCCTACAAACCGACCCCGGGAAAAGGCGACGCCGAGCAGCCACGGGGGGAGCTGCCCGGCGTCGGTCCGTCGCTCCGACGGGGGATGCGGAGCGCGTACGCAGTATGTCACGCACGACCCGGTGCGGTGCACCGGAACTTCATGATTGATCTGAGGTTTTCCTGAGGTTTCCCGCTTCCAGCGCCGGACGCGCAGGTGGGGGCAGGAAGCTGGAGGGCAGCTTCGGTGTCGATTCGCGCCCCGCGTTGGCGATGACCACCGCCACGTACGGCAGTAGTCCGCCCGCGATGAGGGTCACCACCGCCAGGTGCCGCTCCACGTTCCACAGGAGCACCGTGGCGATGACCGACAGGGTCCGGATCACCATCGAGATCACGTACCGGCGCTGCCGCCCCCGCACGTCCTCATCCAGGCCCATCCGGGCCCCGGTGATCCGGAAGACCTCGGTCCCGTTCCGTTTCCTCCGCAGCATCGCTCCACCGCCCGATCCGACTCCCGGGTACTTCCTGGCCAGCCCGGTCCCTCCACGGTACGCCGACCCCGCCGCGGCCAGGAAAGGGGGGCGCCCCTGAACGGTCGTGCCCGTGGTGCGCAGTGCGCCGCACGGATCGAAACTGGGCCCAGCTGCGCACCACGCCCCACGAGGAGGCTCGACATGCAGTGGTTGTGGGCGATCATCGTAGGTTTCGTGCTGGGCCTCATCGCCAAGGCCGTCCTACCGGGCAAACAGCACCAGCCGCTCTGGCTGACCACCCTCTTCGGCATCGTCGGCGCCGTCCTCGGCAATGCCGTGGCCGGCTGGCTCGGCGTCGCGGAGACCCGGGGGATCGACTGGACCCGGCACCTGCTCCAGCTCGCCGGAGCGGTCCTGATCGTCGCCCTCGGCGAGATGATCTACACGTCGGTGCGCGGAGGGAAGAGGGGCACGGCCTGAGGACGGGCGGGGCGCGTGCCCCGCGGACGCGGCAGGGGCCGGCCCGGACGGTGTGTCCGGACCGGCCCCTGCGCCGTGCAGCGGTGCCTCCGGGTCAGGCGCCCGTGACCTCGACCGCGGCGAGGTTCTTCTTGCCGCGGCGCAGCACCAGCCAGCGCCCGTGCAGCAGGTCCGCCCCGGCCGGTACCGCGTCCTCGGCGGTGACCTTCACGTTGTTCACGTAGGCGCCGCCCTCCTTAACGGTCCGGCGGCCGGCCGACTTGCTGGCGACGAGCCCGGTCTCCGCGAACAGGTCCACCACGGGGGCGAGCTCCGCCACCTTCGCGTGCGGCAGCTCGGACAGGGCCGCGGCCAGCGTGGGCGCGTCCAGGTCCGCCAGCTCGCCCTGACCGAACAGGGCCTTAGACGCGGCGATCACGGCGGCGCACTGGTCGGCGCCGTGCACCAGCGTCGTCAGCTCCTCCGCCAGCGCGCGCTGCGCCGCACGCGCCTGCGGCCGCTCGGCGGTCTGCGCCTCCAGCTCCTCCAGCTCCTCGCGGGACTTGAAGGACAGGATCCGCATGTAGGTGGAGACGTCCCGGTCGTCCACGTTCAGCCAGAACTGGTAGAACGCGTACGGGGTGGTCATCTCGGGGTCGAGCCAGACGGCCCCGCTCTCGGTCTTGCCGAACTTGGTGCCGTCCGCCTTGACCATCAGCGGCGTCGCCAGGGCGTGCACCTGTGCCTGCGGCTCCAGCTTGTGGATCAGGTCGAGTCCGGCCACCAGGTTGCCCCACTGGTCGGACCCGCCCTGCTGGAGGGTGCAGCCGTAGCGGCGGTACAGCTCCAGGAAGTCCATCCCCTGGAGGAGCTGGTAGCTGAACTCCGTGTAGCTGATGCCCTCCTGCGACTCCAGGCGGCGGGCCACGGAGTCCTTCGTCAGCATCTTGTTGACGCGGAAGTGCTTGCCGATGTCCCGCAGGAACTCGATGGCGGACAGGCCGGCCGTCCAGTCCAGGTTGTTCACCATGACCGCCGCGTTCTCGCCCTCGAAGGACAGGAACGGCTCGATCTGCGTGCGCAGCCGCGTCACCCAGTTCGCCACGGTCTCCGGGTCGTTCAGGGTGCGCTCGGCCGTCGGACGCGGGTCGCCGATCTGGCCGGTGGCCCCGCCGACGAGCGCCAGCGGCCGGTGCCCGGCCTGCTGGAGGCGGCGTACGGTGAGCACCTGCACCAGGTGCCCCACGTGCAGCGAGGCCGCCGTCGGGTCGAACCCGCAATAGAACGTGACAGGACCGTCCGCGAACGCCTTGCGCAGCGCTTCTTCGTCGGTGGACTGGGCGAAGAGCCCGCGCCACTTCAGTTCGTCGACGATGTCCGTCACGGTCGTGACACTCCTTGAACGAGATGAAACAGGTGTTGAGGGGTTTCCCCGCCAGTCTAGGCGGGCGGGGAGCCCCCTCGGACGCCCGGCAGCGGCGGGCGCTGCCGGGCAGGGCGGACCCGGGGGGCCTCAGACGCCCCTGCTGACGGAGCTCATGTTGAAGTCCGGGATCCGCAGCGCGGGCATCGAGGCCCGGGTGAACCAGTCGCTCCACTCGCGCGGCAGGGTCTTCTCGGCGCGGCCCGCCTCGGAGGCCCGCGAGAGCAGGTCCACCGGGGACTCGTTGAACCGGAAGTTGTTCACCTCGCCGACGACCTCCCCGTTCTCCACGAGGTAGACGCCGTCCCGGGTGAGCCCCGTCAGCAGCAGCGTCGCCGGGTCCACCTCGCGGATGTACCACAGGCAGGTCAGCAGCAGGCCCCGCCCGGTGCCGGCCACCATCTCCTCCAGCGACCGGTCGCCGCCGGCGTCCATGAGCAGGTTCCCGAAGCCGGGGGAGACCGGCAGCCCGGTCAGGCCCGCGCTGTGCCGGGTGGTGGTCAGCCGGGTCAGCTCACCGTCCTTGATCCAGTCGGTCGCCGGGACGGGCAGGCCGTTGTCGAACACCGAGGCGTCGTCGCCCGAGCTGTGCGCGATCACGAACGGCGCCGACTCCAGGCCGGGCGCGTTCGGGTCGCTGCGCAGGGTCAGCGGCAGCCCGGACAGCTTCTCCCCGAGCCGGGTGCCGCCGCCGGGCTTGGAGAACACCGTCCGGCCCTCCACCGCGTCCCGGGCCGCCGCCGACCACATCTGGTAGATCAGCAGGTCCGCCACGGCCGTCGGCGGCAGCAGCGTCTCGTACCGCCCGGCCGGCAGGTCGAAGCGCCGCTCCGCCCAGCCCAGCCGTACGGCCAGCTCCGCGTCCAGCACGGTCGGGTCGACGTCCTTGAAGTCCCGGGTGGAGCGGCCGGCCCAGGCCGAGCGCTGCCGGTCCGGGGACTTGGCGTTGACTTCCAGCGTGCCGTTGGGCTGGTCGTGTCGCAGCCGCAGCCCGGTCGAGGTGCCCACGTACGTGGAGACCAGCTCGTGGTTGGCGAAGCCGTACAGCTCCCGGCCGCCCGCCCGGGCCCGGGCGAAGGCCTCGCCGAGCGCCGGGGCGAAGTCCGCGAACACCGCCGAGGAGGTCTCGGCCGGGGCGTCGGTGAAGTCCGGCGAGACCGGGGCCCCCGTGACCAGCGGCTGCGCGTCCTCGGCCGGGCCCGCGTTCCGGGCGGCGGCCTCGGCGGCCCGGACCAGCGGCTCCAGGTCCTCGGCGGTCACGGCGGAGCGCGAGACGACCCCCGAGGCCGTGCCCTCCTTGCCGTCGACCATGGCGATGACCGTCAGGGTCCGGCCGCGGGTGACGCCGTTCGTGGTGAGCGCATTGCCCGCCCAGCGCAGGTTGGCCGTCGACTCCTCGTCGGCGATGACGACACAGCCGTCGGCGGTGGACAGCTCCAGGGCCCGCTCGACGATCTCGTGGGGCTTCGTTCGGCTCATCGGCCGGCCTCCTGGGTCGTGTTCAGGATGTTGACGTCGCGGAACAGCGCGGAGGGGCAGCCGTGCGAGACCGCCGCCACCTGGCCCGGCTGGGCCTTGCCGCAGTTGAAGGCGCCGCCCAGGACGTACGTCTGCGGGCCGCCGACCTTCTCCATGGAGCCCCAGAAGTCGGTGGTGGTGGCCTGGTAGGCGACGTCGCGCAGCTGGCCGGCCAGTCGGCCGTTCTCGATCCGGAAGAACCGCTGCCCGGTGAACTGGAAGTTGTAGCGCTGCATGTCGATCGACCAGGAGCGGTCGCCGACCACGTAGATCCCGCGCTCCACCCCGCCGATCAGGTCTTCGGTGGACAGCCCGCCGGGATCCGGCTGGAGCGAGACGTTCGCCATCCGCTGCACCGGCACGTGACTGGGGGAGTCGGCGAAGGCGCAGCCGTTGGACCGGCCGAGGCCGGTCAGCCGCGCGATCCGCCGGTCCAGCTGGTAGCCGACCAGCGTGCCGTCCTTGACCAGGTCCCAGCTCTGCGCCTCGACGCCCTCGTCGTCGTAGCCGACGGTGGCGAGCCCGTGCTCGGCGGTGCGGTCACCGGTCACGTTCATGATCGGGGAGCCGTACTTCAGCGTGCCCAGCTGGTCGAAGGTGGCGAAGGAGGTCCCCGCGTACGCCGCCTCGTAGCCCAGCGCCCGGTCCAGCTCCGTGGCGTGGCCGATGGACTCGTGGATGGTGAGCCACAGGTTGGACGGGTCCACGACCAGGTCGTACCGGCCGGCCTCGACGCTCGGCGCCCGCATCTTCTCCGCGAGCAGGGAGGGGATCTCCTCCAGCTCGGCGTTCCAGTCCCAGCCGGTGCCGGTCAGGTACTCCCAGCCCCGGCCGGCCGGCGGGGCGATGGTGCGCATGGAATCGAACTCGCCGGTGGCGCCGTTCACGGCGACGGCGGTCAGCTGCGGGTGGATGCGCACCCGCTGCTGCGTGGTCACGGTGCCGGCGGTGTCGGCGTAGAACTTGTTCTCGTGCACGGCGAGCAGCGAGGCGTCGACGTGCGCGACGCCGTCGGCGGCGAGCAGCCGGGAGCTCCAGTCCGCGAGCAGGGCGGCCTTGTCCCCGTCCGGCACGTCGAACGGGTTCACGTCGTAGGCAGAGATCCACGTCTTGTCGGCGTGCACGGGCTCGTCGGCGAGCTCCACCCTCCCCCCAAGACTTCGTCCGGGGGGTACCCCCAAGTCGGCGCCCGCGGCCTTGATGACCTGCGCCGACAGCTTGGCCATGGCCACGGCCTGTGAGGCCACGCGGGCGGCGCCGTCCATGGTCAGGTCCACGCCGGAGGCGAAGCCCCAGGCGCCCCCGTGCACCACCCGGACCGCGTACCCGAGGTCGGTGGTGTCGGACCCGCCCGATGGCTTGGCGTCCCGCAACCGCCAGGAAGCGCTGCGGATCCGCTCCAGCCGGAAGTCGGCATGCTCGGAGCCCAGCGCTCGGGCCCGGGCGAGCGCCGCGTCGGCGAGCGCCCGCAAGGGCAGCGCGGTGAAGGCCGCGTCGATGGAATGGGGCACGGAAGTCCTCCCGTGGGTCGGGGCCGGTCCCCCCGATCATGGCGCGCCCGGGCCGCCCGTGCCTACCACTTTCTGTAGGGACTCGACAGAGCCCGTCCCGCGGCCCTGTGGGAGACCGATTCTGCGCGCGGCAGGAGCGGCCTATAGGTTTCTGGTACTCAGACCGCTAGTCGAAAGGGTGATCCGTTGAGCCGCTCGGTTCTCGTCACCGGAGGAAACCGGGGCATCGGCCTCGCCATCGCCCGAGCCTTCGCGCAGGCCGGCGACAAGGTCGCGATCACGTACCGCTCGGGCGAGCCGCCGCAGGAGCTCACCGCGCTCGGCGTCCTGGCGGTCCGCTGCGACATCACCGACTCCGAGCAGGTGGAGCAGGCCTACAAGGAGATCGAGGACGCGCACGGCGCGGTCGAGGTGCTGGTGGCCAACGCCGGCATCACCAAGGACACGCTGCTGATGCGCATGTCCGAGGACGACTTCACCTCCGTCCTCGACACCAACCTCACCGGCACCTTCCGCGTGGTCAAGCGCGCCAACCGCGGCATGCTGCGCGCCAAGAAGGGCCGCGTCGTCCTGATCTCCTCGGTCGTCGGTCTCCTCGGCTCGGCCGGTCAGGCCAACTACGCCGCCTCCAAGGCCGCGCTGGTCGGCTTCGCCCGCTCCCTCGCCCGTGAGCTGGGCTCGCGGAACATCACCTTCAACGTCGTGGCCCCCGGCTTCGTCGACACCGACATGACGAAGGTGCTCACCGACGAGCAGCGTGCGGCCATCGTGGCGAACGTGCCGCTCGCGCGCTACGCGCAGCCGGAGGAGATCGCGGCTGCCGTCAGCTTCCTGGCGTCCGACGACGCCGCGTACATCACCGGAGCCGTCATTCCCGTTGACGGCGGATTGGGCATGGGTCACTGATCACCATGAGCGGAATCCTCGACGGCAAGCGCATCCTGATCACGGGTGTGCTGATGGAGTCCTCCATCGCCTTCCACGCCGCCAAGCTGGCCCAGGAGCAGGGCGCCGAGGTCATCCTGACCGCGTTCCCGCGTCCGACGCTGACCGAGCGCATCGCCAAGAAGCTGCCCAAGCCGGCCAAGGTCATCGAGCTCGACGTCACCAACGACGAGCACCTGGCCCGCCTGGAGCAGCTGGTCCGCGACGAGCTCGGCGGCCTCGATGGCGTCGTCCACTCCATCGGCTTCGCCCCGCAGGACGCCCTCGGCGGCAACTTCCTGAACACCCCGTTCGAGTCGGTCGCCACCGCCATGCACGTCTCGGCGTTCTCGCTGAAGTCGCTCACCATGGCCTGCAAGCCGCTGTTCCCGGCGGAGGGCGCGGCCGTCGTCGGCCTCACCTTCGACGCCCAGTACGCCTGGCCGCAGTACGACTGGATGGGCCCGGCGAAGGCCGCCCTGGAGGCGACCAACCGCTACCTCGCCCGAGACCTGGGCAAGGAGAACATCCGCTGCAACCTGGTCTCGGCCGGTCCGATCGGCTCGATGGCCGCGAAGTCCATCCCGGGCTTCTCGGAGCTGGCGGAGGTCTGGAACACCCGCTCCATGCTGGAGTGGGACATGAGCGACCCGGAGCCCGCGGGCCGCGGCGTGGTGGCCCTGCTGTCCGACTGGTTCCCGAAGACCACCGGCGAGATCGTCCACGTGGACGGCGGTCTGCACGCGATGGGTGCCTGACCGGCACGCGTACGGCGTACGGCGGCGGCCGTGCCTCCTTCCGGGGGGCGCGGCCGCCGCCGTTCCGCGTCCCGGGCGGGGGCGGGCCCCGACGGGGCCGAACAGCGGGTTCGATCAGATTTACGAGGGCCGACCGGATCTTCCCGAGTCGAAAACCGGAGCATAAGCCTGCAAACTGACCGGGTCGGGATCTTCCCGGCTGGCGGGGAGGAGGTACGGGCGTGCGTGCGAGGCCGAGCCGGGCGGTGTCACTGCTGGTGACCTCGGCGGTCCTGACGGGGTTCCTGATCCCGGGAGTGCTCGCCCGGCCCGAGGACGGAGACCCGGCGACCGGGTCCGAGGCGGCCGCTCCCGTCGCCGCTGACTTTGCCGAGATCCCCGCCGAACCCCCCGCCCCCGTACGGCCCCTGCCCACGCCCGCCGAGGACCTGTTCGGCGCCGACTGCGACACCGTCATCGAGGGCTCCCTGGTCACGGCGTACTGCCACAACAGCTACCCGCAGACCGACCTGGTCCGGCTGCACGTCGAATGCGACCGCTGGTGGGACCTGGACGGGGACGGCAACGCCGTCGCCGTGGGGCCGGCCGGCCGGGCCGAGCTCGTCGGCCGGTGCTGGAAGGAAGTCCGCTCGACCTGGGTCAGTCACCGGCGGGCGTGACCCCGGCCCCCGCCCCCGTACCTCCCGCCGGGCCCGCAGGGCCCTGCAGCTGTCGGCCGAGGCAGACGAACGGGTAGCCCGCCGCCTCCGACGCCGCCGCGTCCCCGTCACCGCGCCGCACCGCCTCGATCAGTCGGGCGTGGTCCAGGTGCGCCGCCGGATCCAGGTCCGCGCCGACGTCGGCGCGCAGCCACTCGGCCACCAGGTCGCCGAGGTCCGCGTACAGCTCGATCAGCACTTCGTTGTGCGAGGCGGCCACCACCGCCATGTGCAGGGCGACGTCCGCCGCCACGAACAGCTCCGCGTCCCCGCTCGCCCAGGCCTCCTCGCGCCGCGCCAGCAGCGCGTCCAGCTGCGCCACGTCCCGCTCGGTGCGCCGCTCCGCCGCCAGCCGTGCCGCGGCCGACTCCAGCGTCGAGCGGACCTCGGCGACGTGCCGCGGGTCCGCCCCTGCGAAACGGCGGTGCATCACCCCGGCCAGCTCGCTCGTGGCGAGGACGTACGTCCCCGAACCCTGGCGGATGTCCAGCAGCCCGTTGTGGGCCAGGGCCCGGACGGCCTCGCGCACGGTGTTGCGGGCGACCCCCAACATCTCCACCAGCTCCGGCTCGGTCGGGATGCGGGCGCCGACCGGCCACTCGCCGGACGTGATCTGGTTCCTGAGCTGGGCGATCACCTGGTCCACCAGGGCGGATCGGCGGGGCGAGGTCAGCGGCATGCGGGCGGGAGTCCTCTCCGGTGCTGGACGGGGCTGGGGCATTGGACAGCCAATCATCCCATGATTCTATGATGGATGAATGTTGGACGATGAGACCCAGACGCTCGACCGGCCGGCGCCCGCGCACCCCGCCGCCACCCCGACCCCCCGCCCGGCCGCGGCCCCAGCCCCTACCGCCGGGGCCGACCGGCCCGGCTGGCACGGCCCGGTCCTCGTCGTCGGCATCGTCCTGGCCGCCCTCAACCTGCGGCCCGCCATCACCAGCCTCGGCGCGCTGTTCGAGGAGGTCCGCACCGGCCTCGGGATGAGCGGCACCGTCGCCGGACTGATCACCTCCGTCCCGGCCCTCTGCTTCGCCGTCTTCGGCGTCACCGCACCCCGCCTCTCCCGCCGCTTCGGCCCGGCCGCCGTCGTCTGCGCGGGCATGGCCGCCGTCGCCGCAGGTCTGCTGATCCGCCCGTTCGCCAGGGGCGCCGCCGGCTTCCTCGCCGCCAGCGCCCTGTCCCTGGCGGGCATAGCCCTGACCAACGTGCTGCTCCCGGTGATCGTCAAGCGCTGGTTCCCCGACCGCCTCGGCACCATGACCGGCCTGTACTCCATGGCCCTGGCCGTCGGCACCTCGCTGGCCGCCGCCGCGACCGTCCCGCTGACCTCCGCCCTCGGCGGCAGCTGGCGCACCGGCCTGCTGGTCTGGGCCGGGCTCGCCGTGGCCGCCGTACTGCCCTGGCTACCCGTAGCCGCCTCCGCACGGCGCGAGCGGCGGGCCGCCGCCGAAGCCGCCGCCCCCGCCCCGCCGGCCGGCCCCAGCGTCGTCCGCAGCCGCACCGCCTGGGCCCTGGCCGGCTACTTCGGCCTCCAGGCCACGGGCGCGTACATCACCATGGGGTGGCTCCCGCAGATCTTCCGCGACGCCGGTGTCTCCGCCGGCTCCGCGGGCGTCCTGCTCGCCGTCACCATGTTCATGGGCGTCCCGCTGGCCTTCGTCATCCCCAACCTGGCCGGACGGATGCGGAACCAGGGCCCCATCGCCGCCGGCCTCGGCGTGTTCGGCCTCATCGGCTACAGCGGCCTGCACCTCGCCCCCGCCGCCGGCGCCTGGGCGTGGGCACTCCTGCTCGGCATCTCCAACTGCGCCTTCCCGCTCGCCATCACCATGATCGGGCTGCGCGCGAAGACCCCGGGCGGCGTCGTCCGCCTCTCCGCCTTCGCCCAGAGCGCGGGCTACCTCGTCTCCCTCCCCGGCCCCCTCCTCATCGGCGCCCTCTACCAGCACAGCGGAGGCTGGGACCTGCCGCTGACCCTGATGACCTGCCTGCTGCTCCCGCAGATCGCCCTGGGCGTGCTGGCCGGCCGGGACCGCACGATCGAGGACGAACGCGGCATGCGAGACTGAACGGCATGTCGCCCGTACTCGAACCCGACCCCCAGCACGGCCGCAAGAAGCTCGGCCTCGTACTCGGCGCGATGCTCGCCGTCAGCGTGATCATCGCCGTCATCGCGACCGCCGTCTCCCCCTGACCCGGCCGCGGGTGGGGCTGTCCCCACCAACCCCTAGGGGGCCGGGTTCAGGGTCGGGTGGGGTGCGCCCCTGATGGGAACGGCGCCTTCGGATCCCTAGATTCGAAGACGCGATGCCAGTCCCGTCCGCGCACCCACGGAAGGCCCCCATGCCGGCCACCACGCCCACCCCCGTCCACCGCACCGCCGGCGCCGACGCCCGGCTGCACTGGTGGGCGCTGGCCCTGCCCGCGCTCGCCTTCGCCCTCCTGCTGCTGCTCCTCGCCGGATCCGGCGAGGTCCGGGCCACCGCCGCCGAGACCGCGCCCCTGCTCCAGTTCAGCGAGCAGGGGCTGCGCGTCGCGGGCTGATCCGGCCCACGCGTCCGCGCGAGCCGCGCACACCGCGGGTGCGCCCCCGGCCGGCGGACGAGCCCCCACAACACCCTCCGCCCGACGGCCCGATCCGTGCGAAGCTGGGGCCATGAGCGCCGACACACCCCGCAGGATCGTCCTCCTCCGGCACGCCAAGGCCGACTGGCCGCAGGTCGCCGACCACGACCGCCCCCTGGCGGAACGCGGCCGCAAGGAGGCACCGGCCGCCGGACTGAAGCTGGCCGAGACCGGCATCACCTTCGACCTGGCCCTCTGCTCCACCGCCACCCGCACCCGCGAGACGTGGAAGCTCGCCGTCCAGGAACTGCCGCAGCGCCCGAAGACCGTGTACGAGGAGCGGCTGTACGAGGCCTCCCTCGGCGAGCTCATCGCCCTCCTCAACGAGACCCCCGACGAGGTCGAGGACCTCCTGGTGATCGGCCACAACCCCGGCATGCACGCCCTCGCCGACGCCCTCGCCGGCCGCGTGGAGGGCGACGCCCTGGCCCGGATGACCGGCAGCGGCTTCCCGACCGCGGCGCTGGCCGTCGTCTCCTTCGCCGGGTCCTGGAAGTCCGTGGAGCACGGCGTGGGCACGCTGCTCGACTACTGGACCCCCGCGGACCACTGACCGCCCGCGGCGGACCCCGCGTACGCGAACGGGCCCCGGCGGAAGATCTGCCGGGGCCCGTCCCCGTCCCCGTGCACGTCCCCGTCCCCGTGCACGTCCCCGTCCCCGTGCACGTCCCCGCGCGTCCCGCGCAGGTACGTGCGAACCAGCTCAGCTCAGGCCGGCGGCCTCGACCTCCTCGCGGGTGACCCCCAGCAGGTACAGCACCGTGTCCAGGAACGGCACGTTGACCGCGGTGTGCGCGGCCTCGCGGACCACCGGCTTGGCGTTGAAGGCCACCCCCAGCCCGGCCGCGTTCAGCATGTCCAGGTCGTTGGCGCCGTCGCCGATCGCCACCGTCTGCTCCAGCGGCACGCCGGCCTCCTCCGCGAAACGGCGCAGCAGCCGGGCCTTGCCGGCCCGGTCCACGATTTCGCCCGTGACCCGGCCGGTCAGCTTGCCGTCGACGATCTCCAGGGTGTTGGCGGAGGCGAAGTCCAGCCCCAGCCGTTCCCGCAGGTCGTCCGTGACCTGCGTGAACCCGCCGGAGACCACGCCCACCTGGTACCCGAGCTGCTTGAGGGTGCGGATCAGGGTCCGCGCCCCGGGCGTCAGCCGCACCTCGGCCCGCACCTTCTCCACCACCGAGGCGTCGAGCCCCGCCAGCAGCGCCACCCGGGCGTGCAGCGACTGCTCGAAGTCCAGCTCCCCGCGCATGGCCCGCTCGGTCACCTCGGCGACCTCTGCCTCGCAGCCCGCGTGCGCGGCGAACAGCTCGATGACCTCGTCCTGGATCAGGGTGGAGTCCACGTCCATCACGACCAGGCGCTGGGCCCGCCGGTGCAGGCCGGCCGACACCACCGCCACGTCGACGCCGATGTGCGCGGCGGCGGTGGCCAGGGCGGTCCGCAGCGGCCCCGTCTCGCAGCCGGACACGGCGAACTCGACGGCCGTCACCGGGTACTTCGCGAGCCGGAAGATACGGTCGATGTTGCCGCCCGTGGCGGTGATCCGGGCCGCCACCGCCGCCGTGGACTCGGCGGTCAGCGGGTGGCCGAGCACGGTGACGTGGGAGCGGCCGGTGCCGCGCGGCCGGTTGTCACCGGTGCCGGAGAGGATCTCCGCCTGCATCTTGAGCGACTCGGCCCAGCTGTGGACCGTGGCCCGCAGCTCGCCCTCCGTGCCGTGGGAGGGCATGGTGACGAGGGCGCACAGGACTATGCGGCCACGGGTGACGACCTGCTCGATGTCGACCACGTCGACGGAGAAGGCGGCGAGGGTGTCGAACAGTCCCGCGGTGATCCCGGGACGGTCCTTGCCGAAGATCTTGACGAGGAGGGTGGGGACGTCTGAGGTCTGCGAAGCGCTCATGGTGCTCTCACCGTATCTTCCCGTCCCGCGGGGGCGGAGGCCCGTCCCACCCACCGGGACCGGTTTCCCCCGCTCAGAGGCGGCGGCCGGGACCGGTCGGCTGATCGAGAAGTCCCGTATCGCACTCGACGGGCGACTTGCGCCAGCGATCAGCCGGGCCCCGGGAAGGCCCCGATTCCACATGTGGCCGCGGGCCTGAAATAGTTCCCCCGGATGTTAGCCATCCCTAGACTCCCTGGCGTCGGACTCCCTGACGGCCAGGGAGATTCTCGGGGGACCTAAGTGGGGCTGGAGTGCCGGAACTCGTACTGGAATTGAATGGAAGGACCTGGACGTTGGATCCGTCCAGGTCGTACTCCCTGGGGCGCGACCCCCAGGGAGACGTGGTGATCGATGACGCCCGGGTGTCCTGGCGGCACGCCACCATCGCGTGGAACGGCCGGGGTTGGGGAATCGAGGACCACGGCAGCACCAACGGCACCTACGTGCGCGGTGCGCGGGTCCAGCAGGCGGAGCTGGTGCCGGGCACGCCGGTCCACCTCGGCAACGCCACCGACGGCCCGCGGCTGGATCTGAGCGTTGCCGGTGCGCAGCAGGCCGCAGTGCCGCAGCAGCAGGCCCCGGCCTACCAGGCCCCGGCCCCCGCCTACCAGGCCCCGGCCCAGGCTCAGGGCGCCCCGGCGTACCAGCCTCCGGCCCAGCAGCAGGGGTGGCCGCAGCCGCACCAGCAGCAGGCGCCCGCCCAGCAGCACTTCCCGCAGCAGCAGGGCGCGGCCGCCGCGGCCCAGCCCGCCCAGGGAGCGCACGCCGGCTACGGCGGCGACCGCAGCCCGACGACCTTCCACCAGATCGCCGTCGGCCGCGTCATGCGGATCGGTCGTGCCCTGGACAACGAGCTCGTCGTCTCCGACCTCCAGGTCTCGCGGCACCACGCGGAGTTCCGCTCCACCGGCGGTCGCTTCGAGATCCACGACCTCGGCAGCCACAACGGCACCTACGTCAACGGCCAGCCACTGGCCAAGTCGGGCTCCGCGCTGCTCGGCCCGAACGACATCGTCGGCGTCGGTCACTCCACGTTCCGGATCGTCGGCGACCGGCTGGAGGAGTTCGTCGACTCCGGCGACGTCTCCTTCTCGGCCCGCCACCTCACGGTCACGGTCGACGGCGGCAAGCAGATCCTCAAGGACGTCACCTTCGGCGTCCCGGAGAAGTCGCTGATCGGCGTCATCGGACCCTCCGGTTCCGGCAAGTCGACCCTGCTCAAGGCGCTGACCGGCTACCGGCCCGCCGACCAGGGTGAGGTCCTCTACGACAACCGCAACCTGTACAAGCAGTTCGCGGAACTCCGCCAGCGCATCGGCCTGGTCCCGCAGGACGACATCCTGCACAAGGAACTGAAGGTCCTGACCGCCCTGAAGTACGCGGCCAAGCTCCGTTTCCCTGGCGACACCGCCGAGTCCGAGCGCGCCGCCCGCATCGACGAGGTACTGCGCGAGCTCAAGCTCGACATCCACAAGGACAAGAAGATCACCGCGCTCTCGGGTGGTCAGCGCAAGCGCGTGTCCGTGGCCCTCGAACTGCTCACCAAGCCCTCGCTGATCTTCCTGGACGAGCCGACCTCCGGCCTCGACCCGGGCATGGACCGCGACGTCATGCAGCTGCTGCGCGGCCTCGCCGACGACGGCCGCACGGTCCTGGTCGTCACCCACTCCGTCGCCGAGCTGGGCCTGTGCGACAAGCTGCTGGTCATGGCCCCGGGCGGTTCGGTCGCCTACTTCGGCCCGCCGGACGAGGCGCTGAACTTCTTCGGCTACAGCACGTGGGCGGACGTGTTCTCGGCCTTCGAGAACTACCGTGACTACGACTGGGCCGGCCGCTGGAAGGGCTCGCAGCACTACCAGCTGTACGCAGCCGACCTCGACGCGGTCGCCCCGCAGTCCGTCGCCATGCCGCCGCAGCAGATGATCCCGCCGAAGCCGCAGGCCTGGGGCTCGCAGCTGTGGACCCTGATCCGCCGCTACCTGTCGGTCATCGCCTCGGACAAGGGCTTCATGGCCCTCATGCTGATCCTGCCCGCGGTCATCGGCATCGTCTCCACGGTGATCCCGGCGAAGTTCGGCCTCGCGCCGCCGACCCCGCCGAGCCGCTTCAACGGCGACGCCGGGACGATCATGCTGATCCTCACGGTCGGCATGTGCTTCTCCGGGTCCGCCAACTCGGTCCGAGAGCTGATCAAGGAGCGGGTCATCTACGAGCGGGAACGCGCGACGGGCCTGTCCCGTTCGGCGTACCTGATGTCGAAGGTGATCGTCCTCGGCGTCATCACCGCCCTCCAGTGCGCGATCATGTGCGCGATCGCCTTCACCCCGCGCAAGCTCCCCGCCGAGGGCCTGTTCATGGACCCGGCCACCGAGCTCTGCATCTCGGTCATCGCGCTCGGCTTCACCTCGATGATGTTCGGCCTCGTCATCTCCTCGCTGGTGAAGACCGCCGAGAAGACCATGCCGCTGCTGGTCATGTTCGCGATCGTCCAGGTCGTGTTCACGGGCATCCTGTTCCAGCTCTACGACAAGCCCGGCCTGGAGCAGTTCGCCTGGCTGATGCCCTCCCGCTGGGCCATCGCCGCCGCCGGCACCACCCTGAACCTCGGCAAGCTGATGGCGCCGTGGGACATTGAGAACCCGACCAACACCGACCCCCTGTGGGACGCCACGGCCGGCCAGTGGACGCTCAACATCATCGTCCTGCTCGCCCTCGGCGTGGCCTGCGGCTTCGCCGTCCAGCGCCTGCTGCGCCGCCACGAGCCCGAGGTCATGCGCAACTAGCAGTACCCGCCGTGACGCACAAGCGCCTCAGGGCGGTACCCGGATCCGGGTACCGCCCTGAGGCGTTCGAAGAGGTGCCGCGGAAGCTTCCGCGAGAGGCCTAGTAGGCGCTGTTCACGTTGTCGATGGTGCCGTAGCGGTCGGCCGCGTAGTTGCAGGCGGCGACGATGTTGGCGACCGGGTCGTACTGGTCGAACTTGGTGCCCGGCACGTGGTAGGCCTTGAAGGTCGGGTAGATGACCTGGAGCAGGCCCTTGGACGGGACGCCGTTCTTGGCGTTGATGTCCCAGTTGTTGATGGCGAGCGGGTTGCCCGAGGACTCGCGCATCACGTTCTTGTGGATGCCCGCGTAGGTGCCCGGGATGCCCTCCTTCTTCATGATGAAGAGGGCTTCCTTGATCCAGCCGTCCAGGTTGTTCGCGAAGACCGGCTTCCGGGCGGCCGCACGGCTGGCGGCCTCCGCCTCGCGCGCCTTCTTCGCCGCGGCCGCGGCCTTGGCCTTGGCCGCGGCGGCCGCGTCCTGGGCGCGCTGGGCGGCGACGGCCTGCTGCGCTGCCAGGCTGCCCTGGGCGGCCTTGGTCTGCGCGTCCAGGACCTGGGTCAGTGCCACGGGGGCGACGGCGGCCTCGGCCGTACCGGTGTTGCCTGCACCGCCGGGAACGAGAGTGGCGGCGACGGCAGCGGCACCGACGGTGGCGACGGCGGCGAAGGACATCTTGTGCTTCTTCGTCAGACGACGGCCACGAATGTTGGTCTTGGACATGCGTTAGCAACCTCTTCGAATCGCGGGGGCCGCAGGTGGGCTCCGTGTGGATCCGGGGGGATCCCCGGTGCCGTGCGGCGAGAGCAATTCTTAGCGGCGGCAAAATTCTGGTGCAAAGGTGTGACGTACGATCCCGCTTAGTGGATCACGGGCCTGCCTCCGGCCCAGAATTCCGGCCCCCGTGCTGCGCAGAGCAGCACTGATGCGACCCTTATGTCTCCACTAGGCGTCTTCGTAAGTGATGTGGGTCCTATGCGCGGGCTCACATCGGCCCCGTAACGGTCTCACCATCCGTTGCCGCTGCAATTCAATCCGTCACGCTTCTGCGACCTGCGGACCACTCATCCCGCCCCGCCTCCTCCCACGGTCCGGGCCATCAACCCGCCGCCTCCTCCCCGAGGAGGACCCCGGCCCCGACCCCGGGCCTAGGCCCGCGGCCCGATCCCGCAGGTCAGCGCCGCGAGTACGGTGACCCCATGCACAACGGACCGCGCAGTGGCCTCGCCGCCGTGAGCACCGCACTGCTCGCCATGAGCCGCCGGCTGGAGGTGCGCGACGTCCTGCGCACGATCGTCGTCTCCGCCCGCGAGCTCCTCGACGCCCGGTACGCGGCCCTCGGCGTCCCGGACGACCACGGCGGCTTCGCCCAGTTCGTCGTCGACGGCATCAGCGAGGACCAGTGGCGCCGCATCGGCCCGCTCCCCCGTCAGCACGGCATCCTGGCCGCGATGCTCCACCGGGACGGCGCCGAACGGCTGGCCGACGTACGCAACGACCCCCGCTTCGAGGGGTGGCCCTCCGCGCACCCCGAGATGTCCGACTTCCTCGGCCGGCCCATCCGGGACGGCGAGGAGACCCTCGGCGCCCTCTTCCTCGCCAACAAGCGCGTCCCCGGCGGCTTCACCGAGGAGGACGAGGAACTCCTCGGCCTCCTCGCCCAGCACGCGGCGATCGCCCTCACCAACGCCAGGCTCTACGAGCGCAGCCGCGAGCTCACCATCGCCGAGGAGCGCTCCCGCCTCGCCCACGAGCTGCACGACGCCGTCAGCCAGAAGCTGTTCTCCCTCCGTCTGACCGCCCAGGCCGCCGCCGCCCTCGTCGACCGCGACCCGGCCCGCGCCAAGGAGGAGCTCCACGAGGTCGCCGCGCTCGCCGCCGAGGCCGCCGACGAGCTGCGCGCCGCCGTCACCGAACTGCGCCCCGCCGGCCTCGACGAGGACGGGCTGGTCGCCACCCTCCGCGGCCAGGTCCGCGTCCTCGACCGCGCCCACACCGCCCACGTCACCTTCACCTGCGACGGCATACGGGCCCTGCCCGCCTCCCAGGAGGAAGCCCTGCTCCGCGTCGCGCAGGAAGCCCTCCACAACGCCCTGCGCCACGCGGACGCCGACCGCGTCGAGGTCGTCCTCGCCCGCCGCGGCCCGGGCGCGGTCCTCACCGTCGTGGACGACGGCCGCGGCTTCGACCCCCGGGCGGTCCGCGCGGCCGGCCGCCACCTGGGCCTGGTCTCCATGCGGGACAGGGCCGGCGGCGTCGGCGGCCGCCTCACCGTGCACTCGGCGCCCGGCCGGGGCACCACGATCGAGATGGAGGTGCCCGGTGGCTGACACGCCCGGGCGGAGGCGCATCGCAGTACTGCTCGTCGACGACCACCAGGTGGTCCGGCGGGGTCTGCGCACGTTCCTGGAGGTCCAGGACGACATCGAGGTGGTCGGCGAGGCGGCCGACGGGGAGGAAGGGGTGGCCCGCGCCGAGGAGCTGCGGCCCGACGTGATCCTGATGGACGTCAAGATGCCGGGCACCGACGGCATCGAGGCCCTGCGCCGGCTGCGCGCCCTCGCCCACCCGGCCCGGGTCCTCATCGTCACCAGCTTCACCGAGCAGCGCACCGTCGTCCCCGCGCTGCGCGCGGGCGCAGCGGGATACGTCTACAAGGACATCGACCCCGATGCGCTGGCCGGAGCCATCCGTTCCGTCCATGCCGGCCACGTCCTGCTCCAGCCCGAGGTGGCCGAGGCCCTCCTCTCCCAGGAGGAGCAGCCCGCGTCCGGCCGCGGCGGCTCCCTGACCGACCGGGAGCAGGAGGTCCTCGCCCTGATCGCGGACGGACGCTCGAACCGGGAGATCGCCCGTGCCCTCGTCCTCTCCGAGAAGACCGTCAAGACGCACGTGTCGAACATCCTGATGAAACTGGACCTCGCGGACCGCACCCAGGCGGCCCTGTGGGCGGTCCGGCACGGCACCGCCGGCTGACCGCGGCCGGCCCCCGTCCCGCGTCCGGCTCCGCTACGGAATTCATACTGTCGGGTGGATGTCGCCCACATGGCGTATCCCGTGCGCCGGGCGACCGTTCTCCATGGCGTGCTGCGGCGGACGGCCGCGGCAGACGCTCTGGAGGACGAGAACGTGAAGAACACCAAGAAGGCCACGGCCATCACCCTGATCGCTGGCGGCCTCCTCGCCGCGGGGGCCGGCGTCTCCTCGGCGCACGGCAGCGGTGCCTCGGCCTGCGGCGAGGCGGTGGGCTCGCCCGGCGTGGCCTCCGGGAACCTGGTCCAGGCCCCCGTGCACGTCCCCGTGAACGTGGTCGGCAACACCGCTACCGTCGTCGGCCTGCTGAACGGCGTCTGGGGCAACGCGGGCGTCAACCACTGACCCGCCGCCCCCGTCGCCGGCCCCGCCTCCCCCACTCTCCCCGGGAGGCGGGGCCGCAGCACCGGGCTCCGCAGCGCGTCCCGCCCCGACCGGGCCCGCCCCGCCCGGCCACTGCGACGTCAGCCGCGCTCCCGCTCCTCCACCGCCGCGTTGTACGCCGCCACCAGCGCCCGTCGCGCCACCCGCTCCACCGGCCGCAGGGCCTCCGCCCGCGCCGCCATCTCCGAGGCCGCCACCGCACCCCCGTGCCCGCGTTCGTACGCCAGCGACACCAGCAGGCCCACCCGCTGCGCCAGCGCCAGCACCCGCACCGCCCGCGCCGGATACCCGGGGGCCAGCGCCTCCCGCCCGGCCTCGGCCCGCGCCCGGTACGCCGACAGCGCAGCCTCCGCCGCCGGCCCCGACGCCGCCACGTCCAGCCGCGCCAGCACGACCGTCGCCTCCCGCATCCCCTCGGCCAGCTCCCGCTCCGCCTCACCGAGCGACGGCACGTCCGCCGGCGGGGCGTCCCGCACCGGCAGGCAGTGCCACACCACCTCCACGTGCACGTCCCCCGCGGGCCCCGCCTCGCTGACCTCCGGCACCAGACCCAGCGCCGCCCCCACCGCGACCACCGCCTCCCCGGCCTCCAACGCCCGCGCATTGAACTCCGGCGGCCCGCTCAGCCCCAACGGATGCCCCGGCACCGGCAACGCCACGCGCAGCCCCGTCACCCCCAGCCTCCGCAGCCGGCCCAGCGCCAGCGTCAGTCCCACCGGGGCGTCCTCGTCCGGCAGCCCCGCCACCCGGTGCACGGCGTCCTCGCCCACGATCGACATCGCGGCCTCGTCGGGCGAGACCAGACCGGCCAGCAGCGCGTTCCCCCAGGCGGCCAGCCGCCCTGAACGTGGTTCGAAAAGCATCCCCCCACTCTACGGATCAGCCCGGATCCGGCCCCGCAGCCGGGCTGACGCCCGGAGCGCTCCCCGAGTGGCGTAGGTTTTCCCCTGGGGCTGCGCCGGCCGGTGCACTGACGAAACAAGACTGCAAGGGGAGACAACGCGCTCATGAGCGATGTACTGGAGCTGGTGGACGTATCCGTGGTCCGCGAGGGCCGGGCTCTGGTGGACCAGGTCTCCTGGTCGGTCAAGGAAGGGGAGCGCTGGGTCATCCTCGGCCCCAACGGCGCCGGGAAGACGACCCTGCTCAACATCGCGTCCAGCTACCTCTTCCCCACCAAGGGCACCGCCACCATCCTCGGCAGCACCCTCGGCAAGGTTGACGTCTTCGAGCTGCGCCCCCGCATCGGCGTGGCCGGCATCGCGATGGCCGACAAGCTCCCCAAGAAGCAGACCGTCCTCCAGACCGTCCTCACCGCCGCGTACGGCATGACGGCGACCTGGCAGGAGGAGTACGAGGAGATCGACGAGCAGCGCGCCCGCGCCTTCCTCGACCGCCTCGGCATGACCGACTACCTCGACCGGAAGTTCGGCACCCTCTCCGAGGGCGAGCGCAAGCGCACCCTGATCGCCCGCGCCCTGATGACCGACCCCGAGCTGCTCCTCCTCGACGAGCCCGCCGCCGGCCTCGACCTCGGCGGCCGCGAGGACCTCGTACGCCGCCTCGGCCGCCTCGCCCGCGATCCGCTCGCCCCCTCCATGGCGATGGTCACGCACCACGTCGAGGAGATCGCCCCCGGCTTCACGCACGTCCTGATGATCCGCCAGGGCAAGGTCGTGACCGCCGGACCCATCGACCTCGAACTCACCTCGCGCAACCTCTCCCTCTGCTTCGGCCTCCCCCTGGTCGTCGAGCGCCACGACAACGACCGCTGGACCGCCCAGGGCCTGCCCCTGCGTTAGGCGCACCCTGTCCCGACCGCGCCCGCCGGACCTACCATGACCATGTGAACATCGACGCATGGGTGTGGTGGCTCATAGGCGCGGTCGGACTGGGCATCCCGCTCGTTCTGACGGCCATGCCGGAGTTCGGCATGTTCGCCGTCGGTGCGCTCGCGGCCGCCGTCACCGCGGCCCTCGGCGGGGGAGTGGTCGCCCAGGTCCTCGTTTTCGTGATCGTGTCGGTCGCGCTCACGGCAGTCGTCCGCTCGATCGCCAACCACCACCGCGAGCGGCCCCAACACCGCACCGGAGTCGACGCGTTGAAGGGCAGAACCGCCCTCGTCGTCGAACGCGTCGACGGCACCGGGGGCAGGATCAAACTCGCCGGCGACATCTGGTCCGCCCGCAGCCTCGACGCGGACAGCACCTTCGAACCCGGCCAGCAGGTGGACGTCGTGGAGATCGACGGAGCCACCGCCGTCGTGATGTGAGCTTCTGAGCCAAGCAGCCGACCCGCGGCCCCGGGGTCTGCGAGACTCCGCTTCAACGGGGCAGCACAGACAGCCGGAAGGGCACGGGGAACCGCATGCAACCGATCATCATCGTCCTGATCATTCTGGTGGTTCTGGTCTTCATCGCACTGGTCAAGACGATCCAGGTGATCCCGCAGGCCAGCGCAGCCATCGTCGAGCGGTTCGGCCGCTACACCCGCACGCTCAACGCGGGCCTCAACATCGTGGTCCCGTTCATCGATTCCATCCGCAACCGCATCGACCTCCGCGAGCAGGTCGTGCCGTTCCCGCCGCAGCCGGTCATCACCCAGGACAACCTGGTCGTCAACATCGACACCGTCATCTACTACCAGGTGACCGACGCCCGCGCCGCGACGTACGAGGTCGCCAGCTACATCCAGGCCATCGAGCAGCTCACCGTCACCACCCTGCGCAACATCATCGGCGGCATGGACCTGGAGCGGACCCTGACCTCCCGCGAGGAGATCAACGCGGCCCTGCGCGGCGTCCTCGACGAGGCCACCGGCAAGTGGGGCATCCGCGTCAACCGCGTCGAGCTCAAGGCCATCGACCCGCCGACCTCCATCCAGGACTCGATGGAGAAGCAGATGCGCGCCGACCGCGACAAGCGCGCCTCCATCCTCCAGGCCGAGGGCGTCCGCCAGTCCGAAATCCTCAAGGCCGAGGGCGAGAAGCAGTCCGCCATCCTGCGCGCCGAGGGTGAGGCCAAGGCCGCCGCCCTCAAGGCCGAGGGCGAGGCCCAGGCCATCCGTACGGTCTTCGAGTCCATCCACGCCGGTGACGCCGACCAGAAGCTCCTCGCCTACCAGTACCTCCAGATGCTGCCGAAGCTCGCCGAAGGCGACGCCAACAAGCTCTGGATCGTCCCCAGCGAAATCGGTGACGCCCTCAAGGGCCTCTCCGGTGCCATGGGCAACTTCGGCCCCGTGAACGGCGGTTCG
Source organism: Streptomyces sp. NPDC059851 (assembly GCF_042732005.1). Lineage (NCBI taxonomy): Bacteria > Bacillati > Actinomycetota > Actinomycetes > Kitasatosporales > Streptomycetaceae > Streptomyces > Streptomyces sp. NPDC059851. The sequence continues at coordinate 106,276 of NZ_JBHWJJ010000009.1, forward strand.
GGCTTCAACCCGCTGAACACCGCGAAGACCGCCGGAAACGGATCTACCAACGGAACCACCAACGGCAGCCACGGACACAACGGGAACAACGGCACGGAACGCCGCGAACAGCCCCCGATCGACTGACCCCCCGGACCCGACGGCCCGTCCCCTCCTGCATGATCAGTGAGGCCCCTCGACCTTCATGGCGGGGAGGCGTCTCACTCATGCAAAGGGGATGGCCCGGTCCATGTCCATGTCCATCTGGGAATCACTCGCCGTGTTCGCGGCCGGCGTCGGCGCCGGCACCATCAACACCATCGTCGGCTCCGGAACCCTCATCACCTTCCCGGTGCTCCTCGCCACCGGACTCAGCCCGGTCACCGCCAACGTGTCCAACACCCTCGGCCTGGTGCCCGGTTCGCTCAGCGGAGCCTTCGGCTACCGCAAGGAACTCCGCGGCCAGCGCCGCCGCATCATCCGCCTCGGAGCCGTCTCGCTCATCGGCGGACTCGCCGGCGCCGTCCTGCTCCTCACCCTGCCCTCGGAGTCCTTCGACACGATCGTGCCCGTCCTCATCGGACTCGCACTCGTCCTCGTCGTCCTCCAGCCCCGCCTCGCCGCGGCCCTGCGCCGCCGCCAGGAAGCCGCGGGCCGGGACGGAGGCCATCCCGACGGCGGGCCCGTCCTCCTCGGCGGGATGCTGACGGCCAGCGCGTACGGCGGCTACTTCGGCGCCGCCCAAGGCGTGCTCTACCTCGCCCTGATGGGGCTGCTGCTCCAGGACGACATACAGCGCATCAACGCCGTCAAGAACGTCATCGCCGCCCTCGTCAACGGTATCGCCGCCGTCTTCTTCCTCTTCGTCGCCGACTTCGACTGGACGGCCGTCGTCCTCATCGCCGTCGGCTCGACCATAGGCGGCCAGATCGGCGCAAAGGTCGGCCGCCGCCTGCCGCCCACGGCCCTCCGCGCAGTCATCGTCGTGGTCGGCACCGTCGCCATCGTCCAGCTGCTGCTGCACTGATCCCGCCCGCACCGAGACGACGGTGGCCCGCCCCTCACCCGAGGGACGGGCCGCCGCCCGGTAGGCGCCCCGGCCGGGGGCCGCGCCGCACGCGACCCGCCGTCCACGACGCAGTCCATGAGCCGGAGCCTAGGCCGAGCGCGCCAGCCACTCCGGCAGGGTCTCCTGCCCGCGCACGCCCAGGGCCAGCAGCATCGCGTCCGCCGGCGACGGCACGAACGGCTCGCGCAGCAGCGGCATGCCCGCCTCCGCCGGAGTCCGGTCCGCTTTGCGGTGGTTGTCCTCGGCGCAGGACGCCACCGTGTTCATCCAGGTGTCCCCACCGCCCTGCGCCCGCGGCACCACGTGGTCCACGGTCGTCGCACGCTTCCCGCAGTACGCGCACCGGTGCTGGTCCCGGACCAGCACCCCCCTCCGCGACCAAGGCGCGTGTCTTCGGAAGGGAACCCGGACGTACCGGCACAACCGGATCACCCGCGGCATCGGCAGATCCATGGTGGCCCCGCGGACACGCAGTTCGGGGTGCGACTGTTCGACGACCGCCTTGTCCTGGAGCACCAGAACGACGGCCCGGTTCAACGTCACCGTCGACAGCGGCTCGAAGCTCGCATTCAGCACCAGCGTGTCCCGCATTCTCGCCCACCTCCCGTGCGCAGGCCCGCGACCACCCTGGCTGCAGGGCCCGCAACCACTCTGGCCGCGCGCGCCACGCGGGACAACGCAATAAAAAATGCCCGGTCCTGGCCGCGTTCAGACCAGGACCGGGCAAACGGAAGGCGAACGGTCAGTTCCGGGGGGCCTCGTACTCACCGATCAGTTGCGCCCGACCCAGCGCGTGGAAGCGCAGGTTGAAACCGACCACAGCAGGGGAGACGTCCCCGCCCGGCCCCAGCTTCTCCTGGTCCACCGCGTACACCGTGAACACGTACCGGTGCCGCTCCCCGGCCGGCGGGGCCGCCCCTCCGAAGTCCTTCGTGCCGTAGTCGTTGCGCACGTGCACCGCACCGGCCGGAAGCCCCTCGAACTTCCCGCTGCCCGCCCCCGCAGGCAGCTCGGTGACCGAGGCGGGCAAGTCGAACAGGACCCAGTGCCAGAACCCGCTGCCCGTGGGCGCGTCCGGGTCGAAGCACGTCACCGCGAAGCTCTTCGTCCCCGCGGGGAAGCCCTCCCACCGCAGGTGCGGCGAGACGTTCCCACCCCGCAGCACCTGGCCGTCGCCCAGCTCCCCGCCCGGCTCCAGGTCGTCGCTCACCACCGAGAACGCGGCGACCTCCGGGTGGAAGTCGTGGGGAAGAGGCGCCCTGTTCTGCTCGGCCACTGCTGAACCTCCTGATCGCGAACCGGTACCGGACCGGACTGGCCCGGCACCCGGCCCGAGCCTAGAACCAGTTGCGCTGCGAACCCACGGACGCGATCCACTCGTTGAGGTAAGCCGCCCAGTCGGTCCCCTGGTACGACTGCAGGCCCACCTGGAAGCAGCGGTAGGTGTCGCTGCCCTCCGTGAACAAGCCCGACTTCTTGTCCATCTCCAGGACGACGTCCATCTCTCTGCCGTCCGAGACGAAGGTCAGCTCGACCTGGTTCAGACCGCGGTACTGCGCCGGCGGCAGGAACTCGATCTCCTGGTAGAAGGGCAGCGTCTGCCGGGTGCCGCGGATGTGCCCGCGCTCCATGTCCGCGCTGCGGAAGGTGAAGCCCAGCCGGCGGAAGCCGTCGAGGATCGCCTGCTGCGCCGGCACCGGGTGGACGTTGATCGGGTCGAGGTCGCCGGCGTCCACGGCCCGCGCGATCTCCAGCTCGGTGCTCACACCGATGTTCATTCCGTGCAGGTGCTGACCCTCGAAGTGGGTGATCGGGGTCTCCGCGGGGATCTCCAGCCCGAACGGCACCACGTGCAGGGCGCCGGGCTGCACCTTGAAGGCACCGCCGAGGCGCTGCTTCGTGAAGACGACGTCCTGCTTGTACTCCTGGTCGCCGCCCTCGACCTCGACCCGTGCCTGCAGCCCCAGGGACAGGCCCTCGATCTGCTGCTCCACGGAGCCGCCCTGGATGCGGACCTCACCCTGGACGATCCCGCCAGGCACGACGTTCGGCTCGGTGATGATCGTGTCCACCGAGGCACCACCGGCACCCAGTGCGGCGAACAGCTTCTTGAACCCCATGTCTGACTCCCCTTGAAGGACTCGTTCGACTAACCCTTACCAACGCGGAACCTTAGGCCCCGGTTGCAGGCGTGCCCGCTCCACTACGCTCGACCGGATGAGCGCGCGCACCGACCGTACGCCCCTGCCCCGGTCCTTCTTCGACCGGCCGGTCCTCACGGTGGCCCCGGACCTCCTCGGCCGCATCCTGGTCCGTCGTACGCCCGAGGGCCCCATCGAACTGCGCATCACGGAGGTCGAGGCGTACGAGGGCGAGGCCGATCCCGGCTCCCACGCCTACCGCGGCCGCACCGAGCGCAACGCATCGATGTTCGGCCCGCCCGGACACGCGTACGTCTACTTCATCTACGGCATGTGGTTCAGCCTCAACCTGGTGTGCGGTCCACCGGGCCGTGCGAGCGGGGTGCTGCTGCGCGCGGGAGAGATCGTCGTGGGCAGCGACCTGGCTCGCAAACGTCGACTTTCAGCCAGAAGCGACAAGGAACTGGCCAAAGGCCCGGCCCGCCTGGCGACGGCCCTGGAGGTGGACCGTTCCCTCGACGGCGCCGACCTGTGCGGCGGCCCCGATTCCCCCCTCTCCCTGCTGGCGGGCACCCCCACCCCACCCGACCTGGTGAGCAACGGTCCCCGCACGGGCGTCGGCGGAGCCGGAGCGGCCCACCCTTACCGCTACTGGATCACGCACGACCCGACGGTGAGCCCCTATCGGGCCCACGTCCCCCGCCGCCGCCCAACTTGACTCGCCCTGGGCGGACGCCTAACGTAGCCCGAGCCGCTTGAACGGGTCCCTGTCATTGACAGCCCCCGGAGCGGCCAAACCACCACCTACTGCAAACCCCTGGCGGGGTCGATTTTGGCATGCCCGAATTCGAATCCGACGACTCGATTATGAGTTGCACAGGATGAGCGCTAAAGTGGTGGACGCCGAAAGGGAAAACGCGAAAGCGAAGAACCGGAAAGCGAAGCGCGAAACACTCTGATAGAGTGGGAAACGCAAGAACGAAAGCCCGGAGGAAAGCCCGAGAGGGTGAGTACGAAGGAAGCGTCCGTTCCTTGAGAACTCAACAGCGTGCCAAAAATCAACGCCAGAAGTTGATACCCCGTCCACTTCGGTGGATGAGGTTCCTTTGAAAAGACCTGCGGGGCTCTTCGGAGTGCTCGTAGGCAACAACACAGCGAGGACGCAGTGGTCAGTCGGTCATATTCCGACCGTGGCTGACCCGCTCACCTGATGTTGCACCGGCTGTATTAATTTACTGGCCGAGTAAACATTCATGGAGAGTTTGATCCTGGCTCAGGACGAACGCTGGCGGCGTGCTTAACACATGCAAGTCGAACGATGAAGCCCTTCGGGGTGGA